>CAZRUC010000064.1:0-9362 GCA_964603175.1 uncultured Anaerolineaceae bacterium | reverse complement strand
GATCGCCGTGCATCCGTTCTTCGGCCTGGCCGATTGCGTGCTCGAGGTCCACGGAGGCGCCGGGGCTGGACCAACCGATGGCGAGCCGCAACGGAACGGCCGACGCCGCCAGCCACGGTTCGCAACAGACCCTGATGCGCTCGACATAGTTGATCGCCCGGATCTCGTCAGTCTCCGGCAGGAACGCCGCGAAACGGCCGGCGCCGAGACGAGCGACCCAGTCCGACGACCGTGCCTCGCGGCGGAAGACGTCCGCGATCACGGGCAGCAGCCGGTCGACGGGCTCCTCGCCGAGCCGATCGGTCAGCCGCCGGAGCCCTTCCACCTCGGCCATGACCACGGTGACCGGCCGCCTGTACCGCAGCAGGCGCGCATTCTCGATCTCGACGATGCGGCTCCAACTCGCCGGCCCCTCGAGTCCCGTCAGAGGGTCCACGGCAAGCCGGGAAGCTCCGCCGCCCTGGGTCGTATCCGCGCCACGAGCGAGCAGGTCTGCGCCAAATTCGACGCCCGTCTTGGGGCCCTCGGGAGCCATCACGGCGGGCCGCGAGAGGAGTTCGGCCAGTTCGGGCGGGAGGATCGCCGAATGCGGGGTCGCCGAGGGCGGTGACGCGATCGTCCGACCGCCTTGGGCGGTGAGCCCGTGGCTGAGGGCGGCCGCGTAGGACATCGTCGCTTCGTGCGACGCGCTGCCGCGCTCCGCCACATAGAGCGGACGTCGACGAGCCGCCGATGCGCCTTCGACTGTGCGGCGCGCGGGCATATCGTCGGCCGCCGAATGCGTATGGCGCGGCCAAGCGATCGTTGAATGGTCCGCTTTGTAGACCCACAGCAGCAGCGCCGCATTTGCGACGACGCTCAGGACAAAGATGACCGCTATCAGCAACTCGACGGTCACGCCTACCCACCCCAATGCGACTCCTCGCTGCGGTGAGTTTACGGCCCCGCAACGGGCTCGGCCACAACAAATTCACCATGGTGCGCCGCTCCGTTGCCGTCGCACACCACTCCTTGCCGACGGGCCGGGTCGACTCGGGCTCGCACTCGACCGCCGACGGGCTTCAGGAAGGGGTTTGGAAGCCGTTCTGGTAGAATGTCTATCCCCCGACGATTTGGCGGAGGTCTGGGGCGCCCACAGATCCGACCGTCAGGGGTCGCGCCGCGCGACCGACGGGACTACGCCACAGATCGGGAATCGAGGAGGAAGAATGGCTCGGCCCATGCGCTCGGTGGTCGTTCCCACCCCTCTACGGCCCGCTAAGTCGCATCTGATCGAGGAATACAACGCCCGGACCAACGTCGTCCGGTGCGACTGCGGCTGGTCGGGCAACGCGGACGAGTTCGCAGTCCACCGCAGGGCCGTCGGCGCCTCCAGCCCGTCCTGACCCCGCTGAGGGGGCGAGACGCGATGCCGCGATGACCCAACGCGAGATCGCCGCATACGACGACCTCCGCTATCGCGATGTGTTCTGGGCTTCTCGCCTTTATGAAGACGCCTGCGACCGAATCGCCCTGCGGGCGCTGCTGCCTCCGACCGGGGGACGGCTGATCGAGGTCGGCGCCGGGTTCGGCCGGCTGGCCAACGAATATGCCGGCTACAGCGAGGTCGTCCTGCTCGACTCGTCGGAGGTGCACGCAGCGGCGGCGCGCGAAGCACTCCATGGCGACCCGCGTTTCTCGATCGTCTCAGGCGACGCATACGCCCTGGAGTACCCGGACGACCACTTCGATGCCGCGGTGTGCATTCGCGTGCTGCACCATTTCGAAGACCCCGGGCCAGCGCTGGCGGAGATCGGCCGCGTCGTGCGACCCGGCGGCATCCTGGTGCTCGAGTTCGCGAACAAACGCAATCTCAAGTCGATAGCGCGTTACGCGCTCGGACGACAAGCCTGGTCGCCATTCGAACCGGGTCCCGTGGCGTACAAGCCACTCCATTTCGACCATGCCCCGGTCAGCGTCCGGAAATGGCTGCGACTGGCGGGTTTCTCGATCCTCAGAACCAGGTCCGCATCGCTGCTCAGGTTGCCCGGAGTGAGCAGGCGGCTGCCGGTTTCCGCCACGAGTTGGCTCGAAGCTCGACTTCAGGCTCCCCTCGGCGCGGTCACCGCCGGGCCGTCGATATTCGTTCTGGCCAGGCGATCGGGCAACGCAGGCGGCGCCTAGCGGCCCTTTCCGGGCGCCTTCTGCTCGGGCCGATACAAGTAGTAGTTCGCCGTGCAGGCAGCTTCGTTGCCCTCGTGCACGGCGGCACTGACCTGGTGGTTGTGGGGGCTCGTCATGTCGCCCGCGGCGTAGACCCCGGGCACATTCGTGTGCTGCTCGGAGTCGACGATGACCTGGCCTCGAGCGTCGACGGTGACGCCCAACCCGACTGCGACCGCATTACGAGCCATGGGCGCTCGCACGGCGAATACCATCTCGACCGGGATCTGGCTTCGACACGAATCGCCGAGGATCAACGCGGTGATCTGGCCGCCATCGTTCTCGTATTCCTCCACCGAACAGGGATAGATCGCAATGCCGCTCGCCGAAAGGTCGGCCAGGCGCGACTCCGGTACGTCGAAACCCTGCGCTCTTCCCGCGATCATCGTCACCTTGTCCGTGAAGTCCAGGATATCGAGAGCGGTCTGGATGGCGTCTTCATCGAAGCCGACGACCGCGACGTTGCAGTCGATCGACTCGTAGCCGTCGCAGGCGATGCACCAGAAGAGGCTTCGGCCGACGCATTCGTCTCGCCCCGAGAACTCGGGAAACGGATCGCGGACCCCGGTAGCGAGGATGACGGTGCGGGCCACGACCTCCATCGGCCCGACTGCAGCTTCTTCTCCGAGGGCCCGCCCAAGCTCGTCGTCGCGAGCCACATTGACGTCGGTCCCCGCGCCCTCGCCGGCGTGGTCGTCGACATGCAGCCTGAACAGGTCGCCATCCCGGGCCGCGGTGGTTACGCGTCCGCGTAGGAAACGCGCGCCGTAATTCGCCGCCTGGCGCCTGCCCTGGCGCCGGATCTCCGCCGCCGCAATGCCGTCGGGGAACCCGAGGTAGTTGCGATTCGTCTGCGACCACAGCGAGCGCCCGTCGCGATCGTCGATGACCAGGACGTTGCGGCGCATGCGGGCCAGATTCACCGCGGCGGACAAACCCGCCGGGCCGCCGCCTACGATCGCGCAGTCGACTTCGCGAGAATCTGTGGCGTGGGACATGGCGTTGTGGCTTCCTCGGCTATCGCCCATGGTCAAGATCATAGCCTGCCGCTCCGCGGTTGCAGCCGGCCCGCGGATCGCGGTGCATGCGACACTCTGACGACATGCAGTTCTTCGACAACGCGTACGAGGGCACTCCCACCTGGGACATCGGGCGGCCACAGGGCGCAATGGTCCGCCTCGAAAATGCCGGCTGGGTCGCCGATCCCGTGCTCGACGTGGGCTGTGGCACAGGCGAGAACTCCCTCTACCTCGCCCAACGCGGGCACCGGGTCGTGGGCGTGGATTTCGCGCACGCCGCCGTCGAGAAGGCTCGAGCCAAGGCGGAAGCGCGGGCGCTGGCCGCAGGTGTCGAGTTCCACTTGTGCGACGCGCTGGACCTCTCGCCGCTGGGTGGAGGCTTCCACACGGCGGTCGACGTCGGGCTGTTCCACTCGCTCCAGCCGGAGCAGCGGGCTCAATATGCCGGCAGTCTTCACGAAGCTCTGGTGCCGGGCGGACGCGCCTTTCTGGTTTGCTGGAGCGCCGCGAACCCGCTGGGCTACGGCCCGGAACGCATTCGCAAGTCGGACATTCGCGCCAGCTTCCGAGCGGGCTGGCGCGTGGAGGCGATCGAGAAGGAAACGCTGGAGAGCCTGCTACCGGCCCGCGTGGTACAGGCGTGGCTGGCCCGGATCGAGCGCATCTAAGAATAGGGCGGCCGCTGGGAGAGCCAGCCGACCGCCCCGATTTAGTTGACCGCCCTGGATCAGAAGACCCGGATCGAGACCTCCGCCGGGGCAAGGAAGAGGCGCTTGAGTTCGTCGTCGACCTTGCACAGAGTGAGCGAGGCCCCGGCCATCTCGAGCGACGTGCAGTATTCGTTCACGTAGCTTCGGAAGACCTTGATGCCCTTCGCCGCCAGCTTCTTGTGGGCTGCGCCATAGAGCAGATACAGCTCGCTGATGGGCGTTCCGCCGAGGCCGTTGATCATCAGCGCGACCTCGTCGCCGCTCTTGAACGGCAGGTCGGGAACGACCGCGTCCAGGAGGATGTCTACGATCTTGTCGGCGTTGACGAGCTTGGTCCGCTGCCGGCCGGGCTCGCCGTGGATGCCGATGCCGACTTCCATCTCGTCGTCGGCGATCTCGAAGAGCGGCGTGCCGCGGACCGGAGGAGTGCACGAGCTGAGCGCGATGCCCATCGTGCGGACCTGGCCGATGACCTTGTTGCCGATGCGCAGCAGCTCTTCGAGGCTGGCGCCTTCCTCGGACGCGGCCCCGACGGCCTTGATCACGAAGAAGTTGCCGGCCACGCCGCGCCGCCCGACGGTCCAGGTCGAATCCTTGACCGCCACGTCATCGTTGACGAGGAGGGTGCCGATCTTCATTCCGTCGGCCTCGGCGAGCTCGCGGCCCATGTCCCAGGCCGTCCGGTCGCCGGTGTAGTTGTTGACGATGTGGAGGATGCCCTTGGGGGAGTTGAGCATCCTCGAGGTCTCGGTTACGAAGTCGACCGGAGGGCCGGCGAACACGTCGCCTGGGCAGGCGCCGTCGAGCATGCCCTTGCCGACGATCATCGTGTGCGCCGGCTCGTGGCCGGACCCGGACCCTTGGATGATCGTGACTTTGTCGGCCTTGGGCATGTCTGCCCGATAGATCAGGTGGTACTTCGGCTCGTACTTGAGGACCCCGCCGCTCGCCAGCGCCACGCCCTCCAGAAACTCGTCCACGAAGTTCTTGGGATCGTTGATGAACTTCTTCACGACCTAGACTCCTCTACTTGCCGTACTTGTCACGCCACGAAGCGCTGACCGCTTGCAAGATCACGCCGATTGCAGTGGCTCCCGCGTCCACGGAACCGATGCTCCGTTCGCCCGTGTAGGCAGCCCGGCCACGCAGGGCAAGCATCGGCTTGGTGTCTTCGGCGGCTTTCGTCGCCACGTCTGCCATGAGCTGGACCGCCGCGACACCGTGGTCGGCGGCGATGGCAGGATCGCCGAGACTCTTCTCGAGGCTGTCTGTTGCCGGGGCGAGCGCGTCGAGCAGGGTCTTGTCGCCGAGTGACGCGCCGCCGCGCGCCATGATCCCGGCGATCGCGGCTCGCAGCATCGCGACCACGTCTTCTCCGGTCAGCTCTGCCTTGTCGCCGGCGGTCGAGCCCGCTCGGAGAAAGCCAGTGCCCCAGATAGGGCCGCTCACGCCTCCTACTTTGGAGGCAATGACCAAGCCCACTTTCTTCAGGAGAGTCCCGGGGTTCGTCCGATCGAGGGAATCCCAATCGCTCAGGACAACCTCGAAACCGCTGCGAAGCGAATAGCCAAAATCGCCGTCGCCGGCGACCGAATCGAGCTGGGCGAAGTAGACCGCGTTGTCGACGATCGTTTGGGCCATCGTCTTGAGGACGAGATCGACGTCCCCGAGCGACGACTCTGCCATATCTGTCTCCTTCCGGGATATGCCGATCAGCCTCCGGCAGCCAGGCAGGCCGCAAGGTCGGCAAGGGTCACGAATTCACCCGGCTTGGCGGGACTGCGGTTGGCGATCACGCGGGTCTGCTCGCCGCCCGGATCTCCGAGCGAGGACACGACCAGCACCGCCTCGCTGGTGTCGTCCGATTCCGTGTAGCCGTTGAGGGTCATGACGCAGCGCAGTCCTGCGTCACGAGCCGCCTCGAGGCCGTTGCGAGAGTCCTCGATCACGAGCACATCTTCGGCAGGCACGCCGAGCCGCTCTCGAGCGAGGAGGTAGATGTCCGGAGCCGGCTTCTTGTGGGCCACCACGTCGCCGGCCAGGATGAGGTCGAAGCGAGCGGCCCGTTCGGCGCCGGCGGCATTCTCCAGGATCGCCCTGACCGATGCCTCGGCCGAGGTCGATGCCACGGCCATCTTCCAACCCGCTTCCTGGGCCGCCCGGACTATCCGACGGATCCCGGGCCTGGGTGGGAGCGTCCCGATGGCAACCATTTCGGTGTAGATCTCGGTCTTGCGCTTGTGCCAGCGGGCGACCTCGGCCAGTTGCGCGTCGCGATCGGTCGGCAGGCCTGCGGCCGCCACGAACTCCGGCGTCAAGAGGCTTGCCATCCGCTCCTTGCCGCCGGCGATCAGAAGCTTCTGGCCGTACTCCTCCTCAGACCACTGCACCGGCAGCCCGAACTCGAGGAACGTCTGGTTGAACGCAGGGAGATGGCCGTACCGCTCTGTGTCCGCCAGGACGCCGTCGCAATCGAAAATGAGCGTGCTCACCAGGCCTTGCCTTCACTGCCGAAGAGCCGGAAATACTCCTTGGCCATTGCGAGGACCTCGGCCCGCTGGTGTTTGAACAGCGAAGGCGGGTCGTACTCGGTGGGATGAGCGGTGATGTAGTCGTAGCCCGACTGCATGAAGCGGATCTTCAGCGCCGTCGAGATGTTGACCTTGGCGCAGCCGCGTTCGATCAGGCCGCTGAACTGCTCCGGCGACATGCCCGTCCCGCCGTGGAGAGCCACCGGCACTCCGGTGGCGGCGACGATGTCGGTTACGCGTTGAGCGTCGAGTTTGGGCGTCGTCTTGTAGACGCCGTGGGCGTTCCCGATCGCCGGCGCGAAGACGTCGACGCCGGTGACTCGAACGAAGTCGACCGCCACGTCGAGAGCCTGCTCGTTGGCAGTCTCGTCTTCACCCATCTCCTCGGTCCGCTTGAAGCCTTCGATCTCACCCTCGACCGCCGCTCCGTACTTTCGAGCTTCGGCCACGACCTCGATCGTCTGGCGTTTGTTCTCCTCAACGCTGAGCTTCGAGCCGTCGAACAAGACGGAGCTCCAGCCCTTCTCCAGGCAGGTGGTGATCACTTCGCGCTCTGGGCAGTGATCCAGGTGGATGGCGACGGGCACCGTTATCGAGCGGGTCATCTCCCGCCACATCGCGATCAAGACGTCGGCCCCCATGGCCTTCACCGTCTTGACGGACGTCTGCACGATCAGCGGAGCGCGCGATTCCTCCGCAGCCGCAAGGACCGCTTCCATCGTCAGGTCGTTGACGACGTTGATTGCGGCCACGCCGTATTTGCCCTGGAAAGCGTTGTCGACCAGGGTCCTGGTGGATACGACAGGCAAGGAGCCACCTCCCGTCCGTGACGGTCTCGCTGCGGTTCGGGCCGGTCCGGAAGGCCCCGCCAAGACACCCGACAGCGGATGCCCGCACGGCCGCCACTCGACCGCCGGGCCGGCCCGCCCGATCGAGAGGCTCTAACCGCAGGACGCTTGAGTCCTGTCTCGCACGCTTTCTCCACCTGCATCCGGTTCGTCCGCAGGGCCGCGGAGCGCGATCCAGGCAGGAGCGCGACGTCCGGCGGCAAACTGTCAGGCCGGAGTGGGCCTGCGGCTCACCGAACTGGGTGGTACCGCTTCAGACTAGTGAGGCCTCCGATCCTGACAAGGGCCGGCCCGCAGGCCGCATCATACGAATTCTTCACTCGCCGTCCGCGCCGGGTAAACTGCCGGTCAGAAGGGAGGCAGGCCCACCGAGACCCAAGCTCCGGCGATCGCGTCCGCATATGCAGCGGTCCCCGACCACACAATTCGGACGCGTGACGAGCGCCTGCTCCTGCTCCGACCCCTCCTGCGCGAGCGCATCCTCGTGCTCGACGGGGCGACCGGCACACTCATCCAGCGTTACGGCCTTTCGGAGGCTGATTTTCGCGGTGAGCGCTTCCGCGACCATCCCTGCGATGTCCGAGGCAACAACGACCTGCTCGCTCTGACGCGGCCGGAGGTGGTCCGCGCCGTCCACGACGCGTATCTCGCGGCCGGTGCCGACATCGTCACCACCGACACATTCGCCGCGACGCGGGTCGCCCAGGCTGACTACGGGCTGGAGGACGTGGCCTACGAGATCCACGTCGAGGCGGCCCGGATCGCCCGTGCCGCCGCAGATGCCGCCGAGGAGCGCGAGCCCGGCCGGCCGCGGTTCGTCGCCGGATCGCTCGGGCCGACGAACAAGACCCTGTCCATTTCGCCCGACGTGGCCGATCCCGCGGCTCGCTCCATAACTTTCGACGAGCTGTCCCGGGCCTATGCCGAGGCCGCCCGAGGGCTGCTCGTCGGCGGCGCAGACCTGCTCATGATCGAGACGATCTTCGACACCCTCAACGCCAAGGCGGCAATCTTCGCCATCGAGGGCGCGTTCGACGAGTTGGGCTTCAGAGTGCCGCTCTGGATCTCCGGCACGATCACCGACGCCAGCGGCCGGACGCTCTCCGGCCACACCGTCGAGGCGTTCTGGAACGCGATCCGTCACGCCGAGCCGCTGATCGTGGGGTTGAATTGCGCCCTTGGGGCGCGTCAGCTGCGGGCCCACGTCGCGGAGCTCTCTGGGCTCGCGGATACGTTCGTGGCCGCCCATCCGAATGCCGGGCTGCCCAACGAATTCGGCGGCTACGACGAGACGCCCGAGGCCATGGCCACGACCCTCCGCGAGTTCGCCGAGGCTGGGATCGTCAATGTTGTCGGCGGCTGCTGCGGGACCGGACCGGCTCACGTTGCCGCGCTTGCCGAGGCGGCCCGAGGGCGTGCTCCGCGGCTCGTACCTGAGCGGCCTTCCGCGCTCCGACTGGCCGGTCTCGAAGCTCTGGACGTCGGCTCGGACAGCCTCTTCCTCAACATCGGCGAGCGGACCAACGTTTCTGGCTCGCGAGGTTTTGCGCGCCGGGTCGTTGCCGGTGATTGGGACGGCGCCCTGGATATCGCCCGTCGTCAGGTGGATGCGGGGGCGCAGGCGATCGACGTCAACATGGACGAGGCCCTGCTCGACTCGGAGGCGGCCATGACCCGCTTCCTGAACCTGATCGCGTCGGAACCGGCGATAGCGCGCGTCCCGATCGTCGTCGATTCGTCGAAATGGTCCGTCATAGAAGCCGGCTTGCGCTGCATCGGCGGCAAGCCGATCGTGAACTCGATCTCGCTCAAGGAAGGCGAGGAACAATTCCTGCGCCAGGCTCGCCTGGCTCGCCGTTACGGCGCCGCCGTCATCGTCATGGCATTCGACGAGCAGGGTCAGGCCGACACCGCAGATCGCAAGGTGGCAATCTGCACCCGAGCCTACCGGTTGCTGACCGAGCGGGCGGGGTTCCCGGCGGAAGAAATCGTCTTCGACCCGAACGTTTTCGCCATCGGGACCGGGATCGAGGAGCACGCCGGCTACGCCGT
>CAZRUC010000063.1:0-9363 GCA_964603175.1 uncultured Anaerolineaceae bacterium | reverse complement strand
CACGAGCGGTCTCCAGATAACGACGGTTGGGTTCGGCTCGTGGGCGGTGGGCGGCGGTGGCTGGGCCTTCGGCTGGGGAACCCAGGATGACGCGGAATCGGCGGCCGCCATCGTCCACGCGGTTGAGCGCGGCGTGAACTGGATCGATACGGCCGCTGTCTACGGCCTCGGCCGCTCGGAAGAGGTCGTGGGGCGCGCACTGGCACGCATCCCAGCCAGCGATCGGCCTTTCATCTTTACGAAATGCGGCCTTATCTGGGACGAAGCGAACCCGATGGCACCCGCCCGACGCATCCTCCGGCCCGCCTCGATTCGGGCCGAATGTGAAGCGTCGCTCAGGCGTCTCGGCATCGAGAGGATCGACCTGTACCAGTTCCATCGGCCCGACGAGTCCGGCGTGCCTGTCGAAGAGTCATGGGGCGAGATGGCTCGCCTTGCGGACGAAGGCAAGGTGCGGGCGATCGGCGTCAGCAATTTCACCGTGAGCTTGCTGGCTCGTTGCGAGCCCATTCGCCACGTAGATTCGCTGCAGCCGCCGTTCTCGATGATCAATCGCGAGACGGCGAGCGAACTGCTTCCCTGGGCCGCGGCGCACGACACCGGTGTGATCGTATACAGCCCTATGGCCTCGGGCATTCTCACCGATTCCTTTTCCCGGGAACGGGTTGCGGCAATGGCGGACGACGACTGGCGGTCTCGAGGAGACGCCTTCACGGAGCCTGCCCTCACGACGAATCTGGCGTTGCGCGACGCCCTCAAGCCGGTGGCCGCGAGGCTTCACACCAGCGTTTCGGCCGTGGCCGTGGCGTGGACGCTGACGTGGATCGGCGTGACTGGCGCCATCGTCGGTGCGCGCAGGCCGAATCAGGTCGATGGCTGGCTGCCCGCCGGGTCGCTGCACCTCGCGGCCGAGGACCTGGATGAGATCGCCGCAGCTCTCGAGACCACCGGCGCAGGCACTGGACCGATCAGGTCCTGACCCTTCGCAGTCCAGCTAGTCGGGCAGACGCGCCCTCAGCAACGTGGCCGTGCCGCTCCCACACCGCACGGAGTAGCTCCCGGCCGCGGCTGCGATGAGCACGGTCTCGAACGGGGCCAGGGTGGCGGATTCGCCGCCGCAAGTCACCTCGACCGCTCCCTCGATCGCCGTCAGAAGATGGAACGTACGGCCGGCAGTGTCGGCCTCGAGGAGTTGCGAGCCGATCCGGACCAGATCGACTTCAAAGTACTCGCAGGCGAAGGCCTGGGCGATCCCAGTCCCGGCGGGCACCCGCGGCATGGAACGCGGGCGTGGCCCGACCGGCAGGGTGACCTCCACCGATTCTTCGATGTGCAGCCTCCGGTCGGCGGTCTGAGGCCGTCCCCAGTCGTAGGCCCGGTACGTGATATCGCTCGCCTCTTGGAGCTCGTACAGGAACAGCCCGGGCCCCAGGGCATGGAGGGTTCCGGCAGGGATAACGACCGCTTCGCCGCTACTGACTTCGATCTGGGCAGCCACGTCGGCCGCCTGCCCGGCAGAGATAGCGCGAACGAGCTCGTCCTTGCCGGTTCCGGGCTTGACGCCGAGCAGGATCTTCGCCCCCGGTTCGGTCTCGATGAAGTACCACGCCTCGGTCTTGCCGAGCTGCCCGGGGCCCTCCATCCGTTTCGCCTGCTCGTCGTTCGGATGAACCTGCACGGACAGCCAGTCGGCGCAGTCGAGGAGCTTGGCCAGCACCGGAAAGCGATCGCTCCTGCCACCGGAGCTCGCCGAGCCGAGAAGCTCGGAGCGATAGGCGCCGACCAGGTCGTCGAGCGTCCGGCCTTGATGCCGGCCGGCAACGATCCGACTGGCTCCTTGCGCTATCCAGGCTTCGCCGATGGGGGGATTCGCAGCCCGCAGACGCTGGCCGCCCCAGACGCGCTCGCGGAACTGCGGCTCCAGGAGGAACAGGCTCTGGCCCATCGCCAATTCGTGGTTTCCCGGCTCTGGCATGCTTCGTCGCTACTCCGCTACGGCCCAGACTCCAGAGGGTACAGCGCAGACGCTTTCGGGGAGAGCGGTTGGGGGGCGCAGGCCGTCGCGGAACGCCATCTTTGAGCTACTGCGCCGTCCATCCTCCGTCCACAGGGAGAATCGCACCGGTTACGAGCCCAGCCGCTCGCGAAGCGAGAAAGACGACCGCCGCTGCAACGTCCGCTGTAGTGCCGACGCGGCCGATCGGGATGTTGGCCAGTACCTGTGCGAGGAATGCCGGATCGTCGAGACGCTCTGACGTGCCGGGCGTGTAGATCCACGTCGGTGCGATCGCGTTCACGGTCACCCCGAAGGGGGCCCACTCGAGGGCGAGGACTTTCGTGAGCATGTTCACCCCGCCCTTGCTCGCGGAATAGACGACGTGGCGACGAATTCCCACCAGCCCGGCCTGCGAGCTCAAATTGACGATCCTGCCGTAACCGCGCTCGATCATGTGCCGCCCGACCGCCTGGCTCGTGAAGAAGACTCCCTTGAGGTTGACAGCCATCATCTCGTCCCAATCGGACTCGGTGACGTCGACCGCGTCGTGATTCGCTCCGAGGCCCGCATTGTTCACGAGGATGTCGATATGGCCGTGATCGAGAACGGCCGCATCGATGGCGGCTCGACTCGCTGCCGCGTCGGTCACGTCGAGCCGCAGCGGCAGTACGCTTCCGCCGCCCGGCGCGGCCCACTCGACGGCTGCCGCCTCGGGTTCCCGCACGCCCCCGAGGACGAGTGCGCCGCAGGCGGCGAGGGCCCGCGCGAGGTCGTGGCCGATGCCGCGCCCAGCCCCGCTGACTACGGCAACCTGTCCTGTAAGGTCGAAATCCGGTCGTTCCATCGGTGCGCTCCCCATGTTGCCCATAAGTCCTGGGCAATGATGGACGGCTGCGGTCTACGTCGCACGTACGGTTCGGGTAGGGCCAAAAGTGATCCCCACGAGTAGATCGGTGGGGTACGGTGCGGATCGGAGATGGCCTGCCAGAATCCGAAGCGTCCGAGAGCCAATGTGAGTCCCAGTGCTCGCGGACCCGAAGATGAATAACCCAGGCAGCACGCGCGACGCCGTCCTTTTGGGCGGCGTCGCGCGTTTCCGCGCAATGCCATCGGCTCAGCGCAGTCGCCGGACCTCGATGGCCGTGCAGCGGTCCATGACGACCGCAAGGCCAGCTTCGGCGGCAATGCGAGCGCTCTCCCAGTTGATCACGTCGAGCTGGAGCCACAGCGCATGGGCTCCTATCGAGACGGCTTCTCGAGCAATCTCGGGGGTCACGTCGGAGCGTCGGAAGACGTTCACGATGTCGATCGGGCCCAGAAGGGCCGCATCTGCGAGCGTCGGGACGGCCAGCACGCCGGCGACCTCGGTTTCGTTCGGGTTCACGGGGATGCATTCGTAGCCAACCGCGATGAGGGTCCGGAAGACTCCAAATGACGGGCGGGCCGGGTTCGACGACGCTCCCACAACGGCGATTCGGTGGGATCTCCTGAGCAGAGCCAGGATGCCTTCGTCGTCCAGGAGGGCAACCTGTGGTGGGGCCGGCCGCTCTTCGGCGGACATGTGTGCTCCTTCAGCTGGCACTGGAAACGGGGCTTGGGACCGCGGTGGGGACCGCGGTGGGGACCGCGGTGGGGGCGGCCGTCGGGCGTGGCGGGCCATTTCGCATGTCGCCGATGACCCGGTCGAGTCGGGCGGTCAGGGCAGCCGGTTCCGTCACGTAGAAGTCGCTCAGGGCGATGCCACCGCCGGCAACATCACTCAGTAATAGCGGCGTCGTTTCGTCGCCATCGGCGTAACCGCGAATCGCCGCCATGATCGCAACGTCGTAGCGCTTGCGGACGCTCGTAACCAGGCAAGACCGGATGTCGGGCACGAGCAGCCAGGCGTCCGCGTCGAGAGCCACGATCTCCCCGTTACCGGCGCAGGTGCCACGCATCGCCCCGATGCCTGAGAGCCCCGACCTCGCGGCGACAACATCCGCCTTATCCGCGATGAGTTCCGCGGCGGCCGCGCGGCCTTTCGCCGGATCGGCCGACGAGCCTGCGTTGACGGTGGTGACGATCGCTGCAGGGTCGGCGAAGAGCGCACCGCTCCGGAAGCCGGCAGCGTAGTTGGCCGTGGCGATGCTCGAATCGTCGTCGCCGACGAGTCCGACGATTCCGGTCCCGCTCAGGGATGCGGCGATCACCCCCGCCAGGTACCCCATTTCGGATTCGTCGAAAGCGATGGCATGGAGGTTCGACGGCGCATCGGCTGCGATGGCCTGATCCAGCGTAAAGAACTGGACCATGGGGTTGGCAAGTGCCGCCGTCCGTGTGGCCGGGGCTGCAGCGCCACCGACCGTGACGACTACCCCCGCTCCCGACGTGGCCGCAGTCCTGATCTCGTCCGAGAGATCGGCCACGGACTTGGGGGTGGTCATCGAAGCGGCGGCGCCCAGATCCGTGGCGACCTGCTGCACCCCTGTCCAGGTGACTGCGCTGGCGGTGCCGGCTTGCGACTCGCCGACGTCGGCGACCAGGACGATCGACCGAACGGGGCGCGGAGTTGGCGCGAGCGTTGGCGCGGGCGTTGGCGTTCCAGCTTCTGGAGAAGCTTTCCCGCTCGACGATGGGGTCGAGGGCGTCGGGCCGGGCCCGTTCGAGAACAGGCCGCACCCGGAAACGGTCGCGGCGAGGCATACCGCCAATGCGACCAGGGTTCGGGGGCTCCCGCGACGACTCATCGTTCGATTGTACGGAGGTGCGGTCCTCGATGGTTCGCTCGGCGGGACCCATGGAGCAGTCCGTGACTGAGCCCGGGCCACCGGCCAGACTTGTCGTCGCGGCTCGATAATGTGCCGCGGGAGGAAGCGTGATCGAGCAAATCGAGCCCAGGGATGAGCGGGTCGTCATAGCCGGCGATTTCGGTTTGAGGGTGCTGCGCTGGGGCTCGGCGCTCGGCTCGCACGACGCCGCGGCCGGCGATTCGGCACCGTGGCTCCTCGTCCATGGGCTGGCTTCGAACGCCCGGCTCTGGGACGGTGTCGCTCGCCATCTAGCTATAGCCGGCCGCGCGTCGGCGGCGGTCGATCTCCGTGGCCACGGCCTATCGGACAAGCCGGACGGTGGCTACGACTTCGGCACGATCGCAGAAGACTTGCGAATCCTGATCGGCGCACTCGGCTTCGATCGCCCGATCCTCGTCGGCCAATCGTGGGGGGCCAACGTGGTCCTCGACTTTGCCGTCCGAAACCCGCAACTGACTCGCGGCATCGTCCTAGTCGACGGCGGGCTGACGGATCTCCGCGACGCGTTCCCGACCTGGGAGGTCTGCTGGGACCGTCTCGCACCTCCGCCGTTGGTCGGGCTGCCGCTTTCGGACGTGGAAGGTTACTTCCTGACGAGCCACTCGGACTGGCCGGAGGAAGGCATCGACGGCTCGCTGGCCAACTTCGAGGTTCGACCGGATCGGACGATCGCGCCGTGGCTCACGCGGGACCGGCACAAGGCGATTCTCGAATCGATGTGGGGCCAGCGAACCGGAGAGCTGTGGTCACGGCTGCGCGTGCCCGCCCTCATAGTCCCTGTCGACGGCGGTGAGGGTGACTGGACGCGGGCCAAGCGCGCCGGCGCCGAGGCGGCCGAGGTGGCGCTTAGCGCGTCGGGCGTACTGGGGCGCGTCCACTGGTTCCGGGGCGATCACGACATCCACGCTCAGCATCCCGCGGAACTTGCCGAAACGCTCCTCGACGCCGAACGCACCGGCCTATTCGACGGTGTGGCCGTGCCGTGAGTGCCAAACCTCGGCTGCCGCGCATCCTGACGATCATGGGCTCGGGCGAAACGACTCCGACAATGGCTCGGGCTCACAGGGCAATCCTCGATCGGCTCGGAGATCGGCCCGTTCCCGCGGTTCTGCTTGACACGCCTTACGGGTTTCAGGAGAACGCGCAGGACATCTCCGATCGAGCCCTCGAGTACTTCCGCGCGACGGTCGGAGCACCTTTGATCCTGGCATCGTTCCTCTCGACGGATGCCGACCCCCTCGTTCGGGAGACGGCGCTCGTCCGTATTCGCGAGGCCCGCTACGTCTTCACCGGTCCGGGCAGCCCGACGTACGCGCTACGGGTTTGGGCCGGGACGGAGATTCCCAGGCTGCTTGCCTCGAAGCTCGAGACCGGTGGCGCCGTCACGATGGCAAGCGCGGCGGCCTTGACGCTCGGTCGCCTTACGGTTCCCGTCTACGAGATCTATAAGGTGGGCGAGGCTCCGCGGTGGCTCGACGGCCTCGACCTGCTCACGCAGCTGGGCCTCCCCGTGGCGGTGGTGCCTCACTACGACAACGCCGAAGGCGGCAATCACGACACGCGCTATTGCTACCTGGGCGAGCGTCGATTGCGAATGCTCGAGGCCCACATGCCGGACGACGTCTTCATCCTCGGCGTCGACGGGCATACGGCCCTGATCCTGGACCTCGACGCCCGTTCGGCTACGGTCTCCGGACTCGGCACCGTCACGGTCCGCAAGGACGGGCGGAGCACGGTTTTCCCGGCGGGCTCCGAACTGGCGATCTCCGACCTCGTGACGGCGGCGCACGGAGGCGCGGTGCCGACGACGACCTTGCCCAGCGTCGCATCCGCCGACGCCCCGGTCGAACCTCCCTCCGCGAAGCCGCTGCGTGACGAAGTGGCCGATCTGGAGCGCATATTCGCGGCTTCGCTAGACGATTGCGACGTACCCGCGGCGGTTCGAGCCATCCTCGCCCTGGATGAGACGATCCAGGCCTGGGCCGGAGACACCGATCAATCGGACGCGCTGGCGGTGGCGCGATCGGCGCTGCGGTCCGCCGTCGTGTGCCTGGGCGAGCTCGCCGCCGACGGCACGCGCGATACCGCGGCTCTGGTGCGGCCCTTCGTGGACGCGCTGTTGGCGGAGAGGGTCCGCGCCCGCGCCACTCGCGATTGGGCTGCGGCCGACGCCATCCGCGATCGCCTCGTCGCCGCGGGCATCGAGCTCCACGACAGTACTGCCGGCACGACCTGGTCGTTGCCGGCGCCGACCAAGGCTCCGGTCGGCTGAGGCGACCACGGCATCCCAGCCGGGTGCCCGACCGGCCTGAGCCCTTAGACTTGGCCCGTGACCGTTGCCCCAAACGACTTCGTCCATCTCCACGTACACACCGAGTTCAGCCTGCTCGACGGGCTCGGTCGGATAAACGACGTCGCCGACCAGGCTTCCAAGCTCGGCTTCGACGCCATGGCCATCACCGACCATGGGGCGTTGTATGGGGCCGTGGCTTTCTTCCAGGCCGCCGCTGCCAAAGGCATCAAGCCCATCGTCGGTGTCGAGACTTACGTGGCGCCGCGGAGCATGCGCGACAAGGAAGGCAAGGCCGACAGCCAGCCCTTCCACCTGGTGCTGCTGGCCCAGACCTGGGAGGGCTACCAGAACCTCTGTCGCCTGATCACGGATGCGCACCTCGACGGTTACTACTACAAGCCGAGGATCGATCGAGAGCACCTGGCGCGCTACTCGAAGGGCCTGATCGGGCTGTCTGCATGCCTCGGCGGCGAGATCCCCAAGGCCCTCGAAGTGGACGATTGGGAGCTGGCCCGCAAACTGGCGGGCGAATACCGCGACATCCTCGGCCCCGACCACTTCTTCCTGGAACTGCAGGACCACGGCATCGCCGAGCAGAAGCGGCTCAACGAGAAGCTGCTGCGCCTCGGCCCGGAAGTCGGGCTCGAACACGTAGTCACGAACGACCTGCACTACGTTCGGCGCGAACAGCACGATGCCCACGACGTGCTGCTCTGCGTCGGGACGGGCAACAACCTCGACACACCGGGCCGGATGCGCTTCGAGTCGAACGAGTTCTACGTGAAGTCCGCGGCCGAGATGGCGGCCCTATTCCCGGACAACCTCGACGCCATCCGCCGGACGCGCACCATCGCCGAGATGGTCGACATGAAGCTGCCGTTCGGCCAGCTGCGGATCCCGAGCTTCCCGGTGCCCGAAGGCGAAACGATCGAGACGTGGCTGCAGAAGGAGTGCCAGTTGGGGCTGGCGCGGCGGTACGGCACGGTCACGCCGGAACTGCAGGCCCGCCTCGATTACGAGCTCGACGTCATCTGTCGCATGGGTTATGCCGGCTACTTCCTGATCGTGGCCGACTTCACCCGCTTCGCCCGCGAGCAGCACATCGCGATCACCGTCCGGGGCTCGGCGCCGGGCTCGATCGTTACGTACACCCTCGGGATCACGCCCGTGGACCCGATCCACTACCAGCTGCCCTTCGAGCGGTTCCTCAACCCCGACCGCGTAACGATGCCCGACATCGACGTCGACTTCGAGGACGGACGCCGGGAAGAAGTCATCAACTACGTCAGCCGTAAGTACGGCGCCGACCACGTCGCCCAGATCATCACCTTCGGCACGATGCTTGCTCGCGCGGCCATCCGGGACGTAGCCCGGGTCGTGGGCATGTCCTACGGCGATGGGGACCGGATGTCGAAAGCGGTCCCGAACCAGCTCGGCATCAAGCTCGACGAAGCGATCGAGACCAGCCCGGCGCTCAAAGAGATGTACGACAACGAGCCGGCCGTGCATCGCGTCATCGAGTTCGCTAAGCAGTTGGAGGGTGTGGCCCGGAATGCTTCGACGCATGCCGCGGGCGTGGTTATCAGCCGCGAGCCGCTGACCGAGCTGATGCCCCTCCAGCGCGCCACGAACTCCGACTCGGTCATGACCCAGTACGAGATGCACGGCGTCGACGCGCTGGGTCTGCTCAAGTTCGACTTCCTCGGACTGTCGAACCTGACGATCCTGCGCCAGGCGGTCGATCTCATCCGGGATCATCGAGGCCAGGAGATAGACCTCGAGAAGATTCCTCTCGACGACGCCAAGACCTTCGAGCTGCTGGCATCGGGCGAGACGACCGGCGTCTTCCAGCTCGAGTCGGCAGGCATGCGGCGCTATATCCGCGAGCTGCGACCGAGCACCGTCTTCGACCTGGCGGAACTGGTGGCGCTCTACCGGCCGGGGCCGATGGACAACATCCCGGCCTACATCCGTCGCAAGCACGGCACGGAAAAGGTCACGTACCTGCATCCGCTCCTGGAGCCGTATCTCAATCGAACTTACGGCGTCTTCGTTTACCAGGAAGACATCATGTCCGCCTCGACGGCGCTGGCCGGCTTCACCGGTCCGGAAGCCGACATGCTCGGCTACGCGATCCGCAAGAAGAAATCTGCGCTCATGAGCGAGATGCGCGAGAAGTTCCTTCGCCAGGCTGCCGAGCGCGGGGTGAAGAAGGACGTCATCGACGCCGTGTTCGCCGCGTTCCAGCCGTTCGAGCGGTACGGCTTCAACAAGGCCCACGCCAC
>CAZRUC010000062.1:7566-9372 GCA_964603175.1 uncultured Anaerolineaceae bacterium | reverse complement strand
CGCCGCCGATGATCGTGAGCCACGCCGCCCCAAGACCTGGACGCCTTGACCGCACCGAGCGCCGGCTCCTATGACGCCGTCATCTTCGACCTGGACGGCGTTCTCGTGGACACCGAGATCTGGTGGGATGAAGTCCGAATCGCTTTCGCCGCCGGAGTCGGCCGCCCTTGGACCGAGGCCGACCGCGCCGCGATCATGGGCTCGAATACGCGGGAGTGGAGCTCCCGGATGAAGGTTCGCCTGCAACTCGACATGTCGGAGGTTGAAATCGAGCGAGCGGTGGTGGGCGGCATGCTCGAGCGGTACGAACGCGAGGGTCCACCTGCGATCGACGGTGCGGTCGAGGCTGTGCGCCGGCTGGCCGCGGGATACCCGCTGGCCGTGGCGTCGTCGGCACCGCAGGTTGTCATTGAGACGGCGCTCGCGGGCCTGGGAATCCGGTCGCTCTTCCGAGCAATCGCGTCGTCAGACGAAGTAGCTGCCGGCAAGCCTGCGCCCGACGTCTACCTGCTGGCGGCTGAACGTATCGGAATGGATCCGGCGAGTTGCCTGGTGGTCGAGGATTCGCTGAACGGCGTATTGGCCGCCCGGGCGGCCGGAATGCGCGTCGTCCTCGTTCCGAACGTGAGCATTCCGCCTGCCCCGGGCGCTCGGGAAGCGGCCGATTTCGCAATCGACCGACTGGCTGAGCTGACGCTGCTCCTGTCGCCGACTACCAGGGCGAAGTCGCGCTCTCGCTGAAGGGCTTCTGGTCCAGCACGTACCAGAGCCCGTTGTCGGTCTGCTGCAGCAGCAACCAGGCGATCGGCGTGCCGGCGACCGGACCGACTTTATAGACCACCTGGCTGTCGGAAACGGCGCCGTCCAGGGTCGAGCAATAGTCCCCGGTTCCGGGCGCGTCGCAGTCACCGGCATACGTCACGGCGTGCTGTTCGACGTAATCCTGGATCGCTCCCTCACGGGTTGAGTAGCCAGCCGTGAGGAACGATGCGGAGATCTCGGGCGTGGCCGTCGGTGAGCCGCCCGGGCTGTTGCTGGGCTGCTGAGTTGCCCCGGAAGCGCTGGGGCCGGGACCGGTCGACTTGTTCTGGGATAGAAAGTAGGATCCGCCGCCGAGGGCGACGACCGCGATCAGGATCACAGCGATCACTCGGACCAGACCGTTGGTGCTGCCGGTCGTCGATCCGGCCCGCGCGGGCCTGGACGCGAGACCAGCGAGCCCACCGATGCCGACCACTACCGCCGCGCCGGCTCCGACGAACAAGCCGAAGCCGTAGGTGAAGCTGTTGTCGGAGCCGAGGGACTTGATCCCGTCGGCGACCTTCATGTAGGCGGCGAACTCGATGGCGCCCAGGCCTGCGGCAGCCACCAGCGTGAGGAGGCCGAGACCGGCTCGGGCGCCCGGCGACCGTGCCAAGCCGACCAGCAGGAAGAGGCCGAAAAGGACGCATAAGACCCCGGCGCCGATGAGGAAGTAGCCGTTGGCCGGGGTTGCAAGATCGGAGGTGAGGTCGAGCGGCCGGCCCCAGGACGCTGTCTGAAGGGGATCCGAGCCCAACACGAACCACGGCAGCCAGGCCGAGCCAATCGCTGTCGCGCCGCCGATGATGGCGAGAAGCCCGGCCAGCGGGTTGCGCCCGGAACCGGCAGTCGCCACGAGGGGCGGGTACGTTGCGGGCGGAGCGCCAAACGGCGGAGCGCCGAAGGGAGCCGCGCCGTATGGCGGCTGTGCCATGGGTACGACGAGTGGTTGCGCGGCCGGTGCTTGCGCCCAGGAGGGCGCGGCTGGGGCAACGAGCGGCGGAG
>CAZRUC010000062.1:0-7466 GCA_964603175.1 uncultured Anaerolineaceae bacterium | reverse complement strand
GCGGTGGCGTCTGTGCCCACGCCGGCGCGGCTGGTACCACTGGTTCCGGGGCGGCAACGAGCGGCGGAGGCGGTGGCGTCTGTGCCCACGCCGGCGCGGCTGGTACCACTGGTTCCGGGGCGGCTTCCGGCTCCAAAGCAGGGCTTGGGGCCGGTGCCTGCGCCCACACAGGAGCGACGGCCGCTTCCGCCTCGGCCCCGGCGGGCTCGACCGCGGCGGGCTCGACCGCGGCGGGCTCGACCGCGGCGGGCTCGACCGCATCGGGTTCGGCTGGGGCGGGCTCGGCCACGTGCTCGTGGGTTTGTGCCGATACCTGCGGCAGGAGGTAGCCGCAAGACGGGCAGAACTTGACGGGGTTCTCTATCGAGGTTCCACAGTTAGGGCAGAACATGGCAGCATCCCGCTCCGCAACTAGACAACCGGGCGTGACGGCCGGCACGCCAAATTGCGATACGGGACCGAGGGCCAAGGCTGCAGAGCCGTTCGGCACGAGGCCCGCTCCGGTGGGGCGTACCATATGCCGACCTCGGCGAGCCGATACCGGTCGGGCGCACCGAGCCGGGCGGCTGAGCAGAGGCGGCAACCTGAGGATGGAGGATCCGCTGCGATGACCGACGCGGTCGCGAGGACACATCCGGATCGGTCCAGCGGCGGGCGCAACGAGGAGGCGACGCTCGCGGGGCGGGGCGGGCCGAGGGTCTTGGTCGCACCCAACCTCCTCGTCCTTGGCCTGGCGGGCCTCGTGGGCATCGTGGCCGCGGGAGTGCTCGCCGGATGGGGCTTGGGATGGCCGCTTCTGGCGAGCTGGGTGCCGGGCGCAGTGCAGATGAAGCTGAACGCCGGCGTCTGCCTGCTGGCGCTGGCGGTTGGGCTGGGGGCGGTCGCAGTACCACTTCCCGCGCGCACGTCCCGGCTCCTTGTTGCCGTGTCGGCGCTGGTGGTGCTCGGGCTGGCCGGCGCGACATTGTTCGAGCATATTGCCGGCGTAAATCTCGGTATCGACCAGGCCGTGGTCGCGGACAAAGCCAGCGCGGGCTCCCCGTATCCCGGTCGTTTCGCGATCCAGACTGGGATCGCTTTCATCAGCGCGGGGGTGGCTTTACTGGCAATGGGTAGACGCGTGCGCCGCGTGCACCCGAGCGAAATCCTCGGCTTGGTATGCGCCTGCATCGGCGGCGTGGGGGTGCTGGGCTACATGTTCGGGGCAGGGGCGCTTCTGTCGTTGGGTTCGGCCACGCAGGTCTCTCTGCCGGCTTCTTGTGCGCTGGCGCTGGTCGGCCCGGCTCTGGTCCTGGCCGATCCCGAACACCGTCTCGTCCGGCTCGTCAACGATCCAGGTGCCGCCGGGCAGGTGATCCGTGTCTTCCTGCCCGCTGCGATTCTCGTGGTTCCAGCGGGCGCCTGGATAAGGCTCTGGGGCGAGCGTGCGGGCTTCTATGACGAAGAGGTAGGCCTCACGCTCATGGTGGCTTTCGAGGCGATTGTCCTGACCTCGATCGGCGCCTGGACGACTGTGCGCGTGCAGCGCCTCGAAGCGGAGAGGGCCGAAGCCCGGCGCGATCGAGACCAGTTCTTCGACCTCACAGCCGACCTCGTGTGTGTAGCCGATGCCGACGGCCGCCTCGTCCTGGCAAGCCCAAGCTGGGAGCGAGTCCTCGGATACCCCGTTTCCGAGATCACCTCTCGCCCCTTCATCGAGTTCGTACACCCGGACGACCGAGAGGCGACTCTGGCCGAGTTCGGGTCCGAGCTAGCCGGCGCAAGCGGGTCGTCGTTCAAGAACCGCTATCGGTGCGCAAACGGGGACTACCGCTGGCTCGAGTGGAACTCGATGCCGGACCCCACGTCTGGTCGCGTCTACGCTGTTGCTCGCGACGTGACCGAGAGGATGGAGTCCGAGGAGGCCCTGGCACGCCTGGCCGCGATCGTCGAATCGAGCGCCGACGGCATCGTGGCCGTCGACCCGAACTGTCACATATCCGCCTGGAACGCCGGGGCCGAGGCGCTTTTCGGGTACACGGCCGACGAGGCGATCGGCCAGGCATTGAGCCTTACGGCCGCGGAAGATGAGCAGGGCGAGCAGTCGCGGCGCTGGGAGGAGGCCGCAGCCGGACGGCCTCAGGTTTACGAAAGCTTCCGTCGGCGCAAGGACGGCAGTCGGTTCCGCGCCCTCCTGACACTCTTCCCGATCAGTGACCGGAACGGCGTTCAACTCGGGGTTTCCACGATCGTCCACGACATCACCGATTCGTATGAAGCCCATCGGCGGCTCGAGCGAAGTTCCACAGAGCTGGCTCGCTCTAATTCCGAGCTCGAGCAATTCGCATATGTCGCCAGCCACGATCTGCAGGAGCCGCTGCGGATGGTGACCGGTTTCATGGGCTTGCTGCAGAAGCGCTACGGCAGCACCCTCGGCGAGGAAGCCGACGAATACATAGGGTTCGCGGTCGACGGGGCGCGTCGGATGCAGGGGCTGATCGACGATCTGCTCACTTACTCACGGGTCGGCTCACGCGGCGCCAGCCCGGTGGCGGTCGACCTGGGAGACGTGGCCAGGTCCGTCCGCCAGAACCTCCACGCGTCGATCGAAGAGACCGGCGCCGTAATTCGGGTGGACGAACTGCCAACGTTGGTCGCCGATCGTCAGCAGATGAGTCAGCTCTACCAGAACCTTGTCGGTAACGCAATGAAGTTTGGCGGCGAGCACCCCCCGCAGGTCGAGCTGGGTGCGGAGCGCGGCAACGGCGAGTGGCGCTTGTACGTTCGCGACCACGGCATCGGCATAGCGCCCGAACATCGGCAGAACGTCTTCGTAATATTCCGCCGGCTGCACTCGCGGGAGGAATATCCTGGCAGCGGCATCGGTCTAGCCGTGTGCAAGAGAATTGTCGAACGCCATCGTGGGCGAATATGGGTCGATACCACGGTAGGGGGTGGCTGCACCTTCTGGTTCACCCTGCCGGATCGGACGAGGAGCGGCGATGATGAGTAATGGCGGTTCGGTCCAGATCCTCCTGGTCGAGGACAACCCGGGCGACGTTCGTCTGACGCAGGAGGCGTTTCGCCACGGCCGGCTTGCGAACGAGCTGGTCGTCTGCGGCGATGGGGACGCGGCCATGAAGCTTCTGCGGGAGCATCAGGCCAAGAACGAACCACAACCCGGTCTCGTCCTCCTGGATCTCAACCTGCCCGGGCGGGGAGGCCTCGACGTGCTTGCGGAGATCAAGGCGGACGTCGAGCTGCGGGTCATTCCCGTCGTGATCCTGACGTCTTCCGCCGCCGAGCGCGACGTATTGCAGAGCTACGAACGCAACGCCAACGCGTACGTGACCAAGCCGATCGACATCGACGAGTTCCTGGCCGCGATCCGATCGCTCGGGGACTTCTGGCTCGCCGTGGTCCAGCTCCCACGTCATGATTGAGCCGGTGCCGGCGGATGCGGACCCGTGCGATGAGATCAAGGCGCCCGTCGATTCCTTCCGCGTGCTTCTCGTCGAGGACAACCCGGGCGACGCACTCCTGATCGAGGCGGCCCTGTGCGAGACCGGGAGCGTTCGCCTGGCGCGAGTCGATCGATTGGCGGCGGGGATCGAACGACTGAGCAGCGAGCCGTTCGATGCCGTCTTGCTCGACCTGGAGCTGCCGGACAGCCGTGGCTTCGACACGCTGGCGGCGATTCTCGCCCAGACTCGGATCCCTGTGCTCGTGATGACCGGCCTCGACGACGAGTCGGTGGGTCTACAGGCGATCCGGCACGGCGCCCAGGACTACCTGGTGAAGGGCCGCGTGAGCGATGAGTTGCTCCGACGTTCGCTCCGCTACGCGATCGAGCGCTGGCGACTTCAGGCGGCGGTCTCGACGCCCCTGATCGAGACGGCCCCCATTGGCCTCGCAGTCCTCGACTACCAACTGCACTTCCTGTACGTGAACCCGGCTTTTGCCCGCATGGACGGGCTCCCTGCCGTTGCGCATCTCGGGCAGCGCATCGATCGAGTCGTGCCGGAGATGGGCATCGAGACCGTCGAGCTGCTGCAGCATGTCTTCGCGACAGGCGAGGCCGTCAGCGACATAGAGGTCAACGGGCGCGCCCCGACTGGTTCCGAGCCGGCAACCTGGCTTCTGAGCGCGGTCTCCTTGCGAGACGCTGCCGGCGAGACCGTGGGCTTGACCGTCAGCGTGGTCGAAATCACCGAGCGCAAGCATCGCGAACGTGCTCTGGCCGCTCTGGCGGAGCTTCGGCGCCAGGCCCAGGCAATCGGCGAGTCCATTCCGTTCGGGATCTGGATGGCCGAACCAGACGGCCGGATGAAGTACTTGAGCGAGTCCTTTCTGGCGCTGCTCGGCATGACCATGGATGAGGCGCGCGACTTCGGCTGGATGGAGTCCCTTGCCGAAGAGGCGACGATGCCCTCGAAGCGCGACTGGCTCGACTCGATTGTCGGCGGCCAGCCGTGGAACTACGAATACGTGGTCGACGGGGCGGACGGCCGGCGCCACACAGTGCTGTCGCTCGGCAATGCCGTCGGCGACGATGAGGGCACGGTGACCGGCTGGGCCGGCATCAACCTCGACATCACCGATCGCCGTGAAGCGGACGCATTCCGCGACGCCTTCGTCGGGATCTTGTCGCATGAACTGCGCACGCCCATAACCTCGATCTACGCCGCCAGCATGCTGCTCTCCCGCCCGGGGCTCGACGATTCCAGACGCGCGGAGCTCGTCTTGGACGTCGCCGAAGAGGCCGAGCGATTGCGCCGCCTCGTCGAGGATCTACTGGTGCTGGCCAAGGCGGAACGCGGCGCCATCCCGGTCCAGCTCGAGCCCGTGCTTCTTCAGCATCTCCTGCCGCGACTGTGCGAGGAAGAGGAGCGCCGTCACCCAGGTCTCAAGATCGACGTCACCATCAACCGTCCGGTGCCGGTGGCCAGGGCGGAAGAGGCCTTCGTGGTCCAGATCGTACACAACCTGCTGGGCAATGCCGCAAAGTACGGGCCGTCCGACGGTCCGATCGAGATCCTGTTGGACGCGCCGGACGGCTCACCACGAGTCAGGGTCCTGGACCGAGGGCCGGGAGTGGACCCGGAAGAGGCAGACCGGCTGTTCGAACTCTTCTACCGCTCCGATCGAACCTCGCGAGTCGCTGGGTCGGGGATAGGGTTGTTCGTGGCCCAGCGTCTCGTACAAGCGATAGGCGGCACCATCTGGGCCCGGCCTCGCGATGACGGTTCGGGCGCCGAATTCGGCTTCAGCCTCCAGGCGCTCCGCGAGGATGCGCTCTAGAGCCATGGGCCTCGAGATCGAACGCAAGTTCCTCGTGCGCGACATGTCGGTGCTCGATGGAGTCCGCGGAATCGCGTTTCGGCAGGGCTACCTTTCGATCGAGCCCGAACGGTCCGTCCGGGTGCGGCGGTTAGGAGATCGCGCCTTCGTGACTATCAAGGGCATCACGGGGCCGAGCGGGGCGAGCCGCGCAGAATTCGAGTACCCGATCCCGGTCGAGGATGCGGACGCGATGCTCGATGAGCTCTCCTTGAAGCCCGTGATCGACAAGACGCGCTACCGCGTCCAGGCCGGCGGCAGGCTCTGGGAGATCGACGTGTTCGCGGGCGTCAACGACGGGCTGGTCGTGGCGGAGGTCGAGCTGCCGACCGAGGACGCGGCGGTGGTGGTCCCGTCCTGGGCCGGTGACGAGGTAACGGGCGATCCGCGCTACTACAACGTCAACCTCGTGGCGCACCCTTATCGGGATTGGGCATAGAGAAGCGCGGCTCCCGCGGAAGGGAGCCGCGCGATGAATGTCGGGTTTGGTTAGGGTTGCGCGGCCGTCCTATTTGAGGGCGGCGCGGCAGGCCTTGGCATCCTGGACCGCGGCCTTGAGCAGGTCTCGGGCGTGGACCAGGGCGGTCCGGGCGCCATTGAGGACCGGGCCGGCGGTGCCGGCGTTGTACTGCGCGGGGGTGAGCGGAAGAAGCGTTGCCGGTAGCGGCGCGGCAAGCCCGACTGCCTGAGAAACCGCGGCGTTCATGGCGTCGAGGCTCGTCTGCGCGGCGGTGGTGTCCTTGCCGGCGGCCTTGGCCGCGGCGATTCGTGCGGCCAGGTTCGTGTCGATCTCGGTGAAGCGCGCCTGCGAGGCAACCACGCCGTCAGCTCCCGAGACCAGGTTCACCTGTGGGGCCACCAGCAAGTAAACGCGGAAGTCGGTGGCGATCCTGGCAACGTCGGCCTTCAGAGCGGGTATCGACGTCTCTGCATCGATGGTCGCCTTCAGGTCCGTCAATCCGGCCTTCGTGGCACCGATCTCGGCGGTCAAGGCCGCGACGTCAGAACTGGTGAGGCCCTTCGATCCGGAGATATGGGTGGCGAGGGTGCCCAGGGTCGTGAAGCGGCGCTGGATCTCGCAGTCTCCGAACGCGCGGAGCGCATCCGCGGTGACCGGGGCTTTGAGTGCAGTGAACTGGACAGTGCATACGCCCCTGCCGGCGGGGCCGCCTGGGATGAGCGGCGCCGTGGCAGTCACGATGGCGGCGGATGAGAACGCGAGTGCGCCTGCGATCGCGACACCGGCGATGAGAGCGGGGATTCGAGTCTTCATTGGGTTTACTCCTGGAGCTTCGGGGCGGCTACTCGCCGCTACTCGAGCTTGCGTCGGTACCTGAGATGGAGTTGTTGACGTCGTTCACGATCTGGTCGAGCGCTTTGAGCTCGGCATCGAGCGGGTCCGACGTCGCAGCCGGGACAGGCGCCCGGCTACCGGTGTGGCTCGGCGAGGGCGCGGCCGATTCCGGCGCCGAGGCGTCGGCCGATGCCGCGGAGCTCTCCGACGCGCCGAACGATGGGTTGCCGCCGATTGTCGAGCTGGCGGTTTCGGCCTGGGTTGCCGGTGCGGCCTGAGTCACTGCGGGCGAACCCGGCGCTACGGGGCTGCCATTTCGGCCGCAAGCCATGCTGGCGAGCCCCACGAGCCCGATGACGAGCACGGTCGCCGTGAGTCTCGCGATGGAGCCGTGCTGACGGTTCACCAGGTGTCTCTCCTTTTCGCATTGCCGTGTGGTGACGATTGCGATCATCGCCACGCAGCCTTCGGAGAGTTCCGGGCGCAGGTAAGCCGGTTGTAAGCGGGCTGGGTCGGAGTTGATGCCGACATCACGCCTTGGGCCCGCATCGTTATGCCCCTGTAATTCCCAACAGTGGGCCCGTCGGCGAAAATTCCGTGGGGGTTGGGCAGCACGGCCGGGAGCCAGGGCTTGATCGTCCGTATCGTTCGAGGGACCGTTGCCGCCGACCTGGTCCCGGCCTTCCATGACCTGGCCAGGAGCACCGTGCCCGAATTGCGGAATTGCGAGGGCGTGGTTTCGGCCAACGTCGCCAGGCAAATTGCCCCGGATGGCGGCGAGGAGGTCGTGTTCGCGACAGTGTGGCGCGGGATGCCCGACCTCTACGCCTGGATCGGCTGCTCGAACCTGCTC
>CAZRUC010000061.1:0-9504 GCA_964603175.1 uncultured Anaerolineaceae bacterium | reverse complement strand
CGTACCTGCGCAAACCCTTCTCCACCGAAGAGTTGCTAGCCCGACTACGCGAGACGCTCGATCAGCAGCCGGCCTCGAATCCAAGAAATGTCATGGGGCCGGCGGAGTCCTGACAGCGCGGGCGGCTGCCAACTCCAACCTTGTGTCGAAGCGTGCGGTCCCCCCGAGCGACGAACGGGCGCGTGCAGCCGAGCGAACCGCTAACCTGTTCGCTTGGGGAGGTTGGGATAACCTCCCACCCTGACGGCGCGGGCGACATCGAGCGCGAATAGCGCCACGGAGAGGTGGCAGAGCGGTCTATTGCGGCGGTCTTGAAAACCGCTGGACGAGAGTCCCGTGAGTTCGAATCTCACCCTCTCCGCCAACATTCCTCGTCCCGCTTTGCCGCGCGCGGCGGCCTCAGGCTCCAGCGTGCCTCCGCTCATCCACCCAGAAACGCCAGGCGCCGCTCCCAGACCTGAGTCGCGGCTCGACCAAACCAGATGAAGTGAGACTCAGCGTCGAACTCGGCGATCTGGCCGTCGCGACATAGCGAGCCGAGGCGCGCCGCATGGGCGGCCGGAACCGACGGGTCGTTGATGCCCCGCATGATCAAGGCCGGTTGGACAATCGGCTCCTCCGACGGCGAGTCGTGCTCGAGATCGCAACGGAACCCCTGGCCGGACCAGAGGGAGCGATAGGCATCCACGAACTGCCGTCGTGTCTCTGGACTCATCTCGCGCACAAGGCGTGCCGGATCGAGGGTTGACACCTGGCTGAGCTGCATGCGCAGCATCACCGATGGCGCGAGCCTCAGGCCGGCTCGCGTCGTTCCCCAGATCAGGGCCTGGGCCGGCCCGAACAGGATTCGTCCACCACGCCGGATGCGCGTGTTCCACGGTAGTGCCGCCGCCGACTCGAAGGAGATGCGTTCAATCTGCTGCGGGTGGCGGCGGGCGAGTTCGATCCCGGTGTGACCAGCTGCCGAGATCGCGATGAGGCTGACCCGGTCGATGCCAAGCGCGATCAGCAGTTCAGCCATGGCATCGGCCGCCTGTTGAGCTGAGCGCCCGACCGTCGCCGGCGTCCCATCGTACCCAGGCCGCGACGGTTCGACGACCGTGAACCCGTGCCCGGCGAGGCGCTCGTGGCCGAGCGAAGTATCCCGACTGGAGTGACCGCCCTTGAGCACCATCACAACAGGGCCTGAGCCGGTCAACCGGTACTCGATCGGTCCGGACGGCGTTTGGATCTGGGGCATGACTAACTCTATGCTCAGTGCACGGAGTGCTGCTCATACAGCCTCATCGCCCAGAGGTACGAGACGGCCGCGATGGCCACGCACCATGCCACGGCGAGGATCCCGTCGTTGCCAAAGGACGTGCCCGTCAGAAGGCCGCGCAACGTCTCGATGATCGGCGTGAAAGGCTGGTACTCAGCGAAGAGCTTCAGCGGGCCGGGCATCGAATCCGTGGGCACGAAGCCGCTGCCCAAGAACGGCAGCAGGACCAGGGGCATGGGCAGGTTGCTGGCGGTCTCCACGCTGTTGGTGACCATGCCGAGCGCCACTGCGAGCCAGATCAGCGCAAACGAGGCAATGGCCAACAGGCCCGTTACTCCCAGCCACTCCATGGGGCCGGCGCTGGGCCGGAAGCCGAGGAGGACAGCCACCGCGAGGAGGACGGCGATGCTGATGGCGGCCTGGACCATGCTGCCGAGCACGTGCCCGGTGAGTACGGACCCGCGGGATATCGACATGGTCCTGAACCGGGCGACGATTCCCCCGGTCATGTCCATCGCGACGGAGATAGCCGTTCCCTGTACGACGGCAGCGATGGTCATCACCAGGATTCCTGGGGTCACGTACTCGAGGTAGGCGCTGCGGCCATCGGCGATCCGCGGGACTCCCGCGCCACCCAGGCCCGCGCCCAGGGTCCCGCCGAATACGAAAACGAACAATAGCAAGAAGATGACCGGCATCCCCACCAAGAACATCGTCAGAGATGGGTAGCGGACCATATGGCGTAGCTGCCGGCGCAGCATCGTCGCCGAATCGCTGAAGGAGTAAGCAAGCGCGTTCATCGGGGTAGCCCGGTCAGGGCGAGGAAGACGTCGTCGAGATCGGGCGTGTGGACCGTCAGTCCGTCGACCTCGATCCCGGTATCGTCCAGCCGGTCGAGCATGGACTTCAGCGACCGGACGTCGCCGCCGCCGGGGAGCTGGAGAGTGAGAGCCTCGTCGTCTCTAGAAGTCGGAGCCAGGACCAGGGCGGCCCTTTCGAGCACGGTCGCATCCGCGAACTGAAGGCTGATGTGACCGCCCGGCACGAGCCGTTTCAGCTCCGCCGCCGTTCCCTGGGCGACGAGCTTGCCGTGGTCGAGCACGGCGATCCGGTCGGCCAGCTGGTCGGCTTCTTCCAGGTACTGGGTCGTGAGGAACATCGTGACGCCGCTCGCGACCAGGCCTCGGACGATCTGCCACATCGTCCGCCGGCTGCGCGGGTCCAGGCCGGCGGTCGGCTCGTCGAGAAAGATGATCCGCGGATCACCCATGAGCGTCATCGCCAGGTCCAGGCGGCGCTGCATCCCGCCGGAGTAAGTCGAGACGGGCTTGCCGGCGGCTTCGGCCAGTTCGAACCGATCGAGCAGCTCAGCGGCGCGTCGGCGTCCATCACGCTTGCCCATGTGGCGGAGGTCCGCCATCAGCACGAGGTTCTCCTCGCCGGTGAGGAACTTGTCTACCGCGGAGAACTGGCCGGTCACGCCGATGGCTGCGCGGATTGCGTCCGGTTCGCGGCTCAGGTCGTGTCCTGCGACCAGCACGTGGCCTTCGTCAGCCGAAATGAGGGTGGAGAGGATCTGGACTGTCGTGGTCTTCCCGGCGCCGTTCGGACCGAGCATCGAGAAGACGGTCCCCGGGGCAACCTCAAAGTCGATGCCGTCAAGGACGACCTGAGGTCCGTAGGACTTCCGCAATCCCCGGACCTGGATCGTGGGCCCCGAATGATTGGTATTCATGGTGCCTCGCTTTCAGCGCGCAGGGCAGCACCAGGCAAGGCAAGGCCCGAGGCGGCCACGCGAGGGATGCCCGAAATGATGAAGGGATCTGCTTGGATCGGTGGCCGGCGACGGCGTCAGCGCGTCGCGATGGCCTCAGCCGCCGGGATATGGTCCGGCGCGCGACCTAGATGTCGAGGTCTTCGACGGTCGCTTGCCGGGCCGATGCGGCCACCATGTCGTAGAGCGGAGGCGGGACCTTCTCGCGCAGCTGTTCGACCGACTCGAAGACTTCGAGGCTCGATTCGCCCGAGGAAAAGGTCCAGTTGTAGTTGCCCAGACCGAGCCAGCTGCGCAAGCCCGCGGGATTTCCGTCCGCGTCGCGACCCGCCCACTCCGGAGACCTCTGGACGTGAAGGACGAACTTGCCGGTGCGAGTTCCGTAAACCCGATACATCTCCTCGCGGTTGTTGGTCGAGTTGCCCCACTCGCCCAGCAGAACCCCGTTGAAGCGCTGTTTGCGGTCGCCTTTTGGCCCAACGCGAACGGTGATCTCCTTGAAACCTGCGACTCGCCCTTCCTCGAGGTCGACGTACCGTCGCAGCGCCGTGGTGATGGCGGAAGACAAGTTTCCGCCCGCCAGCTCCTGCGCTCGTTGGTAGATGGGGAGATCGCCATCTGAAACGTAGATCGTCTTGTTCGGCACCCTAGCATCCTAACTCCCAAGGTTCGGAGTTGTCAGTGGTCAGTATACATATACGTATAGTCACGTCAAATGCAGGTGCGAAATCGCTGGCGGCCTCAGACGGGCTGCGCGGATGCCGTCCGCCGGTTCATACTCAGAGCCATGGAATCTTCGTCTATGGCCGCGCGGCTCAGGAGCGTGGCGCCGATCGCGGCTGTGGTTGTGCTTGCACTCGTGGCCGTGTTCGTGGCCATGACGGTTCTAGGCTCGGTCGCCCCCTCCTCCAGTCCGAGTCCGTCCGGCACGGCCGTCGCAAACGCCACCGCATCGCCGACCGCCGTTCCCACCCCGGAACCGACCCCATCCCCGTCCGCCACCGTCCCGACCGGCTCGCAGACGCCGGTGCCTACGCCGTCGGGGCCGCTGCCGACCGTGACGAGCAAGACCGCGTCGGCGAAGGACCCGCATGGAATCTGGTCGGTGAGCTACCACTATCCCCACCTCGACGCCCCGGCAATTCCGATGGCCGGCACCGTCAACCAGGATATTGCCGACGACGTAGAGGCTCGGATGCAAGCGTTTGAGGGCGGCGCCGCGGCAATCCAGCAGCAGCCGGGCAAGGTCAACACGCTGACCGGCTCGTATACGGTCGAACTCTTGCGGTCGGACTTCGTCAGCTTCAGGCTGAGCTGGATCGACGACACTTCCGGAGCCCACCCGGCGACCACGATAGAGACGCTCAGCTACGACCTCGCCAGCGGGGTTCGGCTCGCTTTCGGCGACGTTTTTTCCGACACCCCGGGCGCGCGCGCCATCCTGTCGCAGCAGTCGCGGGACCTCTTGCGCACGGTCCTCGGCGCCGACTACGACCCAACGGTGGTCACCGATGGCACATCGCCGGACTGCCCTTCGTTGGGCGGACCCACGCCGAGCTGCCCCCTGGCGGCCGGTGACAACTTTGGCACCTGGGCGCTCGCTTCAAACGGTTTCAGGGTCATCTTCCAGGAGTATCAAGTGGCACCTTACGCTGACGGCACTCCGTCGGTAGTGGTGCCCTGGTCGGCTCTGGCCGGCGTATTGAAGTCGGACGGGCCGGCCGCGACTCTCGCACAATAAGCCCGGGACCGGTGACGCTGGCCCTTGCGCCGCGTATCCTTCGAACGAGCGACGAAGCCGTCGCCGCGGGCACAACTTCAACCTCCGGAGGACTCAATGGCGGCTGAGTACAACGCAACGGTGGCGAGCCGGGTCGAGGTCGCCCCGGGTCTGGTCATCATGCGGGTGGTCCCGGACAAGCTGCCGTTCGAATTCAAGTCGGGCCAGTACGTCGTGCTGGGCCTGAAGGCTTCAGAGCCCCGTATCGACGAGGCCGACCCGGAGGCCCCGAGCGTCCTGGCCACCGAAGAGTTCGTCGCGATCAAGCCGCGAGCCGGGGCCGAGGGTTCCGCAGCGGAGTCGCCTCGGATCGTCGCCGTCGAAGGGGGAGCGGCGGAAATCATCGGCGGGACCCCGGAGAGCCAGGCAGCCGTGGACATCCAGGCGGCGGCTGTCGCCCGCGCGGCCGACGATCCGGACCGGATGATCCGGCGGGCCTATTCGATCGCCTCGGAGTCGCTCGCTGGGGAGTTCCTCGAGTTCTACCTGACCGTGGTCATGAGCGGCGAGCTGACACCCCGGCTGTTCAACCTCAAGATCAGAGATCGGGTCTACGTCGGGCCGAAGGCCGTCGGCGTGTTCACGCTCGACAAGGCGCCCGGCAAGCACATCCTGATGGTCGCAACCGGCACCGGCCTCGCGCCCTACATGTCGATGCTTCGAAGCGAGCTGGTCTGCAACGGTCCGCGGCAGTTCGTCATCGTCCACGGGGCCCGCTATTCCTGGGACCTCGGGTACCGCACCGAGCTGACAGGCCTGGCCCGCCACTGCTCCAACTTCCACTACATCCCGGTGATCACCCGGCCGCAGGAGGACATCACCTGGCGCGGCCGTAGCGGCTACCTCCAGAATCTGATCGCCTCCAACGCGGTCGAGGCGGAGACGAGCCTGTCGCTGACACCGGACAACTTCGACATCTTCCTGTGTGGTAACCCGGGCATGATCGCGACGGTCATCGAGTGGGCCGCGATCCAGGGCTTCGTGCGCGATCGCGGCCACGACATCGGCACGCTCCACACCGAGGAGTACTGGTAGGCAGCGCAACGCCCCCGGGACCGATTTGACACCGCCCGTCGTTTCCCCATAGACTCCGGCCCACATCGAAATACGGGCTGTGATCGGGACGAGTACATCCCGGCGCCGGCGTAGAGACCCAGCGGTTGGTGCAAGCTGGGGTGGCGACGAGAAGGAATGGACCCGTGAGCCTCCGGACCAAACCGCGAGCTTCCAGGGCTCGCCAGTAGGCTCCGGCGCAGAGCGCCAGCGATAAAGGGCAGCACCGATCGGCAGGAGTCGCGCCACTGCGGCGCGAGAGCCCGACCCGTCGGCCAGAGAGCGGCATCGCCGAATGTGGGTGGCACCGCGGAAGGATCGACCTTTCGTCCCTGTGGACGAAAGGTTTTTGATTCCCCGCCGGTCTGCGGACCGGTGGCGCAACAGGCGCGGCGCACCAGCAAAGTCGAAAGGCTCAGGCGATACCGATGGCACCAACCGATCCGCTCAGTCTTCATGAGGTACACAAGCTCGCCGGCTCCGCGGACACGGTCCTCCTGACGGCCACGCGCAACGCCGACCTCGAGACCCCGATCGGGGCCTTCATGCGCTTCGACGATGGAGGGCCGGCCTTCCTGCTGGAGTCCGTAGAGGGTGGCGAGCGGCTGGGGCGCTACTCGTTCATGGGCGTCGGCCCACGCCGGCTGCTCACCGTCCGCGATGGGCTGGCCACGATCCAGACCCGGCCCCTCGGCGTCGACGACTTCTTCCCCGATCTGCCGACCGAAACGATGTCTGCGGCCGATCCGCTCGTAGCACTGCGACGGTTCCTTCCCAAGCGTCGGATCCTGCCCGGCGAGGGCATCCCGCGCTTCCCGGGCGGCGCGGTCGGTGCGCTGGCTTACGACGCCGTGTCCCGCTTCGAGCCGACGGTCCCGCTCCCGGCTCGCGACCCGATCGGCGTCCCAATGGCCGCTTTCCAGGAAACCGATCTCGTGCTGGTCTTCGATCATCTGACCCACACGCTTTCGGCCGTGGCTTCGCTCCACACTGAGACGGCCGATCTCGAAGGCCGCTACCGGATCGCCGAGCGCGCCATTTTCGAGGCGCTCGACCGGACGGCCCGACCGACCGAATCAGAGCTGGCCAGCCTGACCGGCCGCCGCAATCGAACGGACATCCCCGACGGCTCGGCCGGCGCCCCCGAGGGCTCGGCCGAGGGCGCGCGGGCCGGCAGCGGCGCCCAACCCGTAGCCGAGATCGAGGTCAGCCTCGACCGGGGCCAGTACGAAGCGGCGGTCCGAACCGCCAAGGACGCGATCGCGGCCGGCGAAGCGATCCAGATCGTCGTGGCGCGCCGCCAGACCTACGAGCGGCCGGTGATCGACGGAACGCCGCTCGACGCCGTGGCGCTGTACCGAGCCCTGCGGCGCATCAACCCGAGCCCGTACCTGTTCTTCGTGCGGATGCCCGAGTTCTCCGTCGTGGGGGCCAGCCCCGAGTTGCTGGTGCGGGTCGAGGGCGATTGCATGACCACTCACCCGATCGCCGGAACGCGTCCACGGGGAGCGACCCCCGCCGAGGACGCGGCGCTCGCCTACAGCCTGGAACGCGACCCGAAGGAACGAGCCGAGCACGTGATGCTCGTGGACCTCGGTCGCAACGACCTGGGTCGCGTGGCCAGGCCCGGCACCGTGGCAGTGACCAAATACATGGAGGTCGAGCGTTACAGCCACGTTCTGCATCTCGTGAGCAATGTCGAGGGGCGCCTGAAGCCGGACCTCGACGCCCTCGATGCATTGCGCAGCATTTTCCCGGCCGGCACCCTCTCCGGCGCTCCGAAGGTCCGGGCGATGCAGCTCATCGGCGAAGCGGAGGGGGAGCGGCGCGGGTTGTACGGCGGCGCGGTCGGATATCTCGGCTACGACGGCAACCTCGACACCGCCATCACCATCCGCTCGGCCGTGCTCAAGGACGACCGAATCCACGTGACCGTCGGCGCGGGCATCGTCGCCAGGTCGGTTCCAGAAAACGAGTTCGAAGAGACCGAGCACAAGGCCGGGGCCATCCGGCGATCTCTGGAGATGGCGGTCGAGGAAGCCGCGGCCGCAGCGGCGGGCGCGGCTTCCTCGGGCGAGGCCGCGGCCGGAACGAATCCGAGTGGCGGGCGGCCCGTTGGCGTGGGCGCCGGCCCCAAGCCGCAGGAGGCGTCCCGATGATCCTGATGATCGACAACTACGACTCGTTCACGTTCAACCTCGTCCAGGCTCTCGAGGCTACCGGCGCCGACGTTCGGGTTCTGCGCAACGACGCGATCGACAGCGCCGGCCTGGAAGCTCTGGCCGACGATCGGTCCGCCGACCTGCGCGGGATCGTGATCTCGCCCGGCCCCGGCAACCCCGATTCCGCCGGCGTGTCGATGGCGGCGATCCGCTTTGCGGTAGAGCGCAAGGTGCCACTCCTGGGCGTTTGCCTGGGCATGCAATCGATGGCTCAGGCGCTCGGGGCCACGGTAGGCCGCGCCCCGACGCTCGTCCACGGCGAGGCTTCGAGCATCCGCCACGACGGCAAGGGGCTCCTGGCCGGCCTTCCGCAACCCTTCATGGCGGCGCGCTACCACTCCCTCTCGGTCGTGCCGGAGACGCTCCCGGCCGAGCTCGTCGTGACGGCCCGAACCGAAGGCGACGACGTGGTCATGGGCATCAGACACACAAGCGCCCCGATGGAAGGCGTGCAGTTCCATCCCGAGTCGGTCTTGACGCCGATGGGGCCGCATCTGCTGGCCAACTTCCTCCGCCTCGCAGGCGAAGGGGAGGCCGGCTTGCTCGACGATGCGGCAGGTTCGTTCGCCCTGGCGGGCATCGCCGAAGAGCCAAACGCAACAGGTGCGGCCGTCTCGAGCCGCGTGGAGGTCGTTCGATGAGCGAGTTGGTACGGGCGGCCCTGGCCGCCGTTGTCGAGGGCCGGCGGCTCTCGATGGAAGAGGCCCACGGGGCCATGGGCGCGGTGATGGACGGCGAGGCGACCGCTTCCCAGCTTGCCGCTCTGCTCGTGGCGCTGCGAATGCGAGGCGAGTCGGTCGGCGAGCTGGCCGGGTTCGCCGCGGCGATGCGCGAGCGTGTCGTCCGTGTTGATGCCCCCGAAGGAATCATCGACACCTGCGGCACCGGCGGTGACCACAGCGGCACGTTCAACATCTCGACGGCCGCAGCGATTCTGGTTGCCGCGGCGGGAGTCCCCGTCGCCAAGCACGGCAACCGCGCCGTGACTTCAGCGTGCGGATCCGCGGATGTCCTCGAAGCCCTGGGAATCAGCACCGACCTCGGTCCGGAAGAGGCCGCGGTGGCGCTTCGAAGAGATGGCTTCGCCTTCCTCTTCGCGCCCGGGTACCACCCGGCGATGCGCAATGCCGGCCCGACGCGCCGCGAAATCGGCGTGCGGACCGCGTTCAATCTGCTCGGCCCCTTGACCAACCCCGCCGGAGCGAAGCGCCAGGTCGTGGGCGTGGGCGATCCTTCGGCGGCTCCTCGGATCGCGGCAGTGCTCCAGCTGCTCGGCTCCGAGCGAGCGCTCGTCGTCCACGGTGCCGGCTTGGACGAGTTGCCGCTCGATGGCACCGGCGTCCTCTACGACGTGACGCCCGCCAAAGTGACGCGCCACGACGTCGTGGCGTCGGCGCTCGGCCTCGGCGCGGCC
>CAZRUC010000060.1:5198-9508 GCA_964603175.1 uncultured Anaerolineaceae bacterium | reverse complement strand
AGGAGAGCCTGGACCATGGCCGTCTGCGAGATCGTGTGGGTGCCGCCGTTCGTGTTTCCTGCACGCCCATTGCAGCTTCGACCGCAGGTGTCGATGTACGTGTACGTCGGCGGACTCGCGGCGTCGTCGTAACCGACGATCGCTATCGCGTGGCGGGTGTGCGGCGTCGCGGATCCGGCCTGCCAGTTGGGGAGTTCGTGGGTATCGGCCGCGGCCACAACCGCGACGTGATCGCGGCCGACGTCCAGCTGGACCGCTTCGTGCAAGTCCGCGGTGAGGCTTGGGTCACCCTTCGTGACGTAGACGTACCACGTGTCCGCCCAGCTTGCGACATTGGGACCGGCGATCTCCGAGTTCAGGGCCACCGCAATACCTCGCGGAGAGGCGCCACGGGTCGGATACATCGGACCGCCGCCGGAAGAGGTGAATACGTCGACGCCGGTGGCGAGCCAGCCCGGCGGCTGAACGCCCATGGCCATGTACATCAGGAAGCCGCGCCCGTTGGCCACGTAGCCGCTGAGCGTATCCCGCGCGGACCAGTACGTGCCCAGCCTCACACCGCTACCGGATACGGCGACCGCGGGGCCGGGCGAAGGCCAGGCGACGCCGGCAGCGGCGTATGGATCGAGGAAGTAGCCGGACGTGCCGGTGACGTTGGGGTGCCCGACCAGCTGTTGCCAGTAGTAGAGGACCACCGTCGCCGCCGCGGGCCCACAGAGATTCCAGTAGGTCAGGTTGGAATAGCGATTGCCCTTCTCGTCGGCGCCGTAGCCGGGCGGCTCGACGATTCGGCCCGTCCAGGCCACGTCGAGCGTGTATCTCGCCGGAAGAAGCCCGCCCGAAGCCGACTCCGTCAGCGGATCGGCGCTCGCGGGCAACGCGACGATGCTTCCGTCAACCAGGGCCACCGCGCCGGCGGCCTTGAGCTGGAGCCAGTCGGCCGAATGCACCGGCGTTGGCCGCGTCGGATCGATTCTGGGAAAGCCACTCAGGCCGCTCGGCGTCGGGCCGAACGACGGTGACGGATCCGGCGCCAGCAGGTCGAGCGGCTGGAAGCCGGAGGCGTAACTCGGGACGGCCGTCGCGCCGAGTGTGGGCGATACCGACGGCGCCTCGAAAGTCGGAGTCGCGAGGCCGCCCGACGACGCCACAGCCACGTGCGCGGAAGACCCTGGCGGCCTCGGGCTGGACCCAACACGGGAATCGGCCGGCGATCCCGCGATGGACCAAGCGATCGTGACCGCGAGGACGAGGACGAGCGCGGAGGCGGCGGCGAGCATACGCGGGCGGGAGATTCGGGACGGCATTCGAGCCTGATTGTAACGAGCCTGCCCTCCGGACCCTCCTGAAAGGGGCAGCCTGGGACGCCCCCGGGTCAGCGCGGCCCGGCCAAGGCCTCGTCCAGCGCCTGCCCCACGGCTCGCTCGACTTCGTCGCGCGGCCCGTCCGTCCCGATCGTGCGGGTCGCCGCTGCACGCCATAGTGGCAGAGACGGGGCCTGCGCCTCGATCCGCTGGCGGGCATCCGCCTCGGACATGCCCCGCCCGACCAGGCGGGCCAGCTGTACCCCCGGAGCGCAGGTGATGAGCCAGACTTCGTCGCAGTGCTCGGCGTGGCCCGCCTCCACCAGCTTGACGGCTTCGAGCGCCATCGCCGGCGGCCCCTGCTCGCCGGTCTGGCGCACGATCCGTTGGAGCAGCTCGTTGATCGCAGGGTGGACGATCGACTCGAGCGCGGCCAGGCTCTCCGGATCGGAGAAGACGAGCCGGCCCAGAGCGCGGCGATCGAGCGATCCGTCGGGCAATCGGAACTGCTCTCCGAAGCGAGCGAAGACGGCGGCCGTGACGGGCGCGCCCGGAGCCATCAGTTCGCGTGTGAGTCGATCGGCTTCGACGATCACGACATCGCGCTTCGCCAGCCAGCCGGCCACGGTCGACTTGCCGGCGCCGATCGGGCCGATCAGGCCGATCAAGAGCGTCCTCGGCGCGCCCCTGGGCTCGGTCACGGGGCCGATTCCTCCAGCTCGAGCCAGGCTTCCTCGGCTGCGACGAGTGCCTCGTTCACGGTTGCGAGTTCGCCGCTGACCCTGCGCAGCTCGACGAAGTTCCCTTGCACGTTTGGATCTCCGAGCGCCGACTCTAGCACGCGCCGGCGGTCGACGAGATGGGCCAACTCTTCGTCCACCGCGACCTTGCGACGCCGATAGGCCTCCTTGGAGAGCTTCGTTGCGGCCCGCTTCTGCGCTGGGGTTAGCGTCGATGAAGCGACACCGGGATCGGCCGGCTTTGCCGCGCCCTTGCGAGCCGGTCCTCCGACCGCACCCGCCGGCCGCCGTCCGTTCGTCGCAGGCGAGCCTCCGCCGTGGAGCCGGTTGGCTTCCCTTTCGGCGGCAGCCTCGACCGTCCATCCGTCCGCGACGGCCGCCCGCCAGGCGCGATACCCGCCTTCGAACGGAACCGCGAGCCCGTCGTCCACGACCCACAACAGGTCGCAAACGGTCTCGAGCAGCCGCCGGTCGTGGCTGACGATCACGAGCGTGGCGTCGGTTCCGCTCATGAATGCTTCGAGAGCCTCGCGCGCCGGGATGTCGAGATGGTTCGTGGGTTCGTCGAGCAGCAGCAGGTTGGCCGGCAGCAGGAAGAGCAGCGCCAGCTCCAGCCGCGATCGCTCGCCGCCGGAGAGGGCCGAGACTTCCTTCAATGGGTCGTCGCCGCGGAACAGGAAGCGCGCCAGGTGGCTGCGGGCCGCTCCCTGGGTCAGCGGCATCTCGTCGAGGATGGCGTCGAGGACCGTGGCGCCGGGGATGGGCGCGTCGCGCAGCTGGGCGAGATAGCTCAGCTGGACGTTGCGGCCAAGGTCGAGAGCTCCGTCGAGCGGCCGCAGCTCCCCGGCGATCGTGCGCAGCAGCGTGGTCTTGCCGGCGCCGTTTGGCCCGACGATGCCGACGCGGTCCCCGCGCCTGAGCTCCAGCCAGGGGACGCGAGCGACCGCGACGCGTTTCTCGCCGCGACCACGTCCCGCCACGTGTCCGGCGGCGCCGTAGCCGACGACGAGGCCCTCCGCCCGAACCACAGACTCATATGAGCGAGCCGGCGCTCCCCCCGCGAGCGCCTCGGTCGGCAGCCGCAGGCGCGCATCGGCCCGGCGCTTCTCGACCGGCTCCAGGGCCTCGAGCCGGGCCTCGTGCTCGTGCATCTTGGCGTGCTTGCGCTGATGGCGGTACTGCTGGATGAGCGCCTGCTCGCGGACGATCTGGCCCGAGCGAGCCTCGGCTTCTTCGGCCGCGCGGATATCCCTTTCTTCGCGCTGCCGGTTGTAAGCGGAGTAGCTGCCACGGAACGGCGTCAACTTTCGATCCCGCAGCTCCCAGACCCGCGTCACGGTAGCGTCCAGGAACGCCCTGTCGTGGGAAGCCACGAGCAGCGTGCCATGTCGCCTGGCGAGATGCTCCTCGAGCCACTCGAGCGCCGCGAGATCGAGATGGTTCGTGGGCTCGTCGAGAAGCAGCAGCTCCGGATCCCCGAGCAGGAGCCGCGCCAGCGCCGCCCGGGTCTGCTCGCCACCGGACATGTTCGTCGGCGGCCGGTCCCACTGATCGCGCTCGAAACCCAGGCCCGAAAGCGCCGCCTCGACCCGCTGGTCGAGCGAGTAGCCGTCCTTGACCGCGAATTCGTGCTGGTACGCCTCGTAGTCGGGCTCGGTAACCCGGCCTTCCTGCTCCATTTGTCGAAGGGTTCGCTCGAGAACCTCCAGCCGCCCGGCACCCGCTCGAACGGCCAGCCTCAAGCTCGGTGCCTCGGCGAATGTCGAGTCGACGTGCGTCTCCTGGCGCAGCATGCCGATCGTCAGGCCGCGCTTGCGATGGACCTCGCCCGCGTCGGGCTCGTCCAGGCCGACCACGAGCCGCAGCAGGGTCGTCTTCCCGGCGCCATTCGGTCCAACGAGGCCGATCCGATCGCCTGCGGCGATGGACGCGTCGACGTGGTCGAGGATCACGAAGTCGCCGACCTCGCGCACGACACGAGCCAGCCGCACGACCGACATCAGGCGGTCCCTTCGGCCGGGAAGCCGGCGCGGGCCGCAGCTCGTCTGGTGGCGGCGGCTTTGCGAGTCACGTCGGCGCGGCGCGCCCCAGCCTCCTCGTCCGCCGTTCTACCGATGGCGCCCTCGCCGGAAAGCTCCGTCCAGCGCGGGCTGCGGCGAACGGAAGGCGCGGCCAGTGGCATCGCCCTTCGGTTCCGCTGCGCACGCGGCAGCCGCTGACACCAGCTACAGAAGTGAGTGGAGCGCCCGCCCACGACGATCCGCCG
>CAZRUC010000060.1:0-5098 GCA_964603175.1 uncultured Anaerolineaceae bacterium | reverse complement strand
GCCGCTGACACCAGCTACAGAAGTGAGTGGAGCGCCCGCCCACGACGATCCGCCGAATCGGCCTGCCGCATCGGTAGCAAGGCTGGCCGGCCCGCTGGTAGACCTGCAGGTGGTCCTGCATCGAGCCGTCGCCTTCGGGCGCCGTGTAGTCGTCCACGGAACTGCCGCGCCGCTCGACAGCCTCCGCCAGTACGTCGCGCAAAGCCACATGGAGCCGGCCAATGTCTTCGGGTCGGAGCGTGTGAGCGTCGCGCAAGGGATGGAGACGAGCCCGCCACAGGGCCTCGTCGGCGTAGATGTTCCCGACCCCGGCGAGGAAATCCTGGTTCATCAGCAGCGTCTTGAGGCGACCGCGGCGGCGAGCGAGCAGCTCGGCGAATTGCTCCGCGGTGAACTCGTCGGAGAGTGGCTCGGCCCCCGTTGCGAGTACCCCGACCGCCTCTCCTTCGACCGGCAGGCCGTTGCTCGGATCGCGCCGGTAGAGGCCCATCCGCCCGAACTTGCGGATATCGCGAAATCGCAACTCCCGGCCGTCCGCCAACGACAGAACCACATGGACGTGGCGGTCCTGCGGCGTACCGGCGGGCACCACGAATAGCTGGCCGGTCATCTTGAGATGGAGTGTCAGGACGGCCGGATCCGGGTCCGCCGGTCCCGGCGAGAGCCAGACGAGCAGCTGCTTGCCGCGGCGGCCGACGCCGTCGATCTCTCGTCCGACGAGGGCGGCCGCAAACGCGTCCGTTTCGTGACTGCGCAACGTCGGCGGCCAGTTGGAGCTCACGCCCGAGATGCGTGCACCAGCAACCAGCCCGCGCAGGTCGCGGGCGATCGTTTCGACTTCGGGCAGCTCCGGCATGTCCTAGAGGGTAGCGGGACGGCGCTTTCGACGCGCGCCCACAAACCGAGGGCGGAGCCGCCCGACCGGCTATGCGAGGCTTGCCAGGGTCGGCGCCACTTTCTGTTGCAACTCGAGGCACACCTGCCGGGCCAGCTCGACGAAGGCGATCTGGGCAGTGGAGCGGTATCGGTCGCGGTGCCAGGCGAGAGTCAGCACACGCGGCGGCACGTCCGTGGCCACGATGGCGCAATTCGCGTCCATTTCGTCGACGGTGAGGCGCGGCACCAGTGCCACACCGATACCCGCCACAACGAGCGCCTGGACGGTGGTGTTGTCGTCGGACCGGAACACCCATTCGGGGTTGCCGCCGTTGGCCCGCAGGTACGTTTCCGCCGCGACGGTGCTGCGACAGTGGCGGAAGCCGATCAGGGGCAGGTCCGAGATCTCCCGTGCCGTCGCCGGCCGATCCAGGTGGGCCAGCGGCGAGCCAATGGGAACGACCAGCACGTAGGGATCGCGGAACAGTTCGACCGACTCGAACGGTCCCTCCGAAAGCGGGTAGACCGCGAAGGACAGGTCCAGGTCGCCGGATTCGACGAGATTGAGCAGGCCGTCGTCGCTATTGGTTTCGCGGAGATGGACTTCGACGTCTGGCCAGAGATCGGTGAAGATGCCGAGCGTTGCGGGCAGGACTCGGGCGCCTACGCTCTGGTACGTGCCGACACTCAGCTGTCCCGTGGCGCCCTCCGCGTACGCCTTCAGGTCTGCTCGCACGGCCTGGATCCGAGCGGCGATAGCATCGGCGTGGCGAAGCAGCAGCGAGCCGGCCTCCGTCACGCTCACGGTGCGCTTACCCCGCGACCGGTCGAGCAGTCGCACCCCCAGGATGGATTCCAGGGCGGCGACGTGCTGGCTCACCGCCGATTGGGTGTAGTCGAGCGATTCGGCCGCTTCGTGGAAGGAGCCGGTCTCCGCGACTGCCCGGAAGCTCAGCAAGTGTCTGAATTCGATGTCGGCCAAATGATCAGTAGACATGATTTGTAATTGAACTACATCGATTTGCTCTAATCAAGTGCCGGGACTAACTTACGGGCATGGAAATCCTGATCTTCGCCCTCTTGGTCCTCTTCATCGGAGCGCTCTCGCTCGAACTCGGCCCGGACTCGCGTCCGTCCGAGCACGAGCACATGCGCAACTGGTAGAGCTTTCACCAGGCTCTCCGCAGGCCCCGTGCCTGAGGCAGCCGGCGCTAGTCGCGCAAACCCGCACTAGCCTTGCCGCACCTCACCGACGGGGCCTTGCCATGTCCGGCTCTGGACGGGCCGGGTCACGGACACCGGGTCACGGACAGGTGTTGGCCGGCCCGGGCTTGCCGTACCAGGTGCTGTCCTTACCGAAGAACTGCACCGACAGGGTGGCGACCTTGTCGTTGAGCAGGCAGCTGGACGCGGTCACCGTGCTGATACCGGTCTTCGAATACGTCGGAGGGGCCAGCACTACCTGCTTGATGTTGCCACTGGGAATGGATTGGCCCATGGCCACATAGTCCGCAACTTTGTTCGAGGGGAAGTCGGTCGTGACGCTCGACCCGAGGGTCGAGATGAGACCGGGGAGAGCCAGAATCTGGCTCGGCTGGGCCATCTTGTGGAGCAGAGCGACGAGGACCTGTTGCTGGCGATCGGCCCTGGCGTAGTCGCTGTTGCCGGCCGTGCCGTCCGCCCCGTGTCGCGACCGGACATAGGCCAGGGCGTGCTTGCCGTCGAGGTGCTGGTTCCCGGCGGCGAGATAGAAGCCGAGGGGACCGCCGTTGAGCCAGTCATACGTACCGTCGCTGATCGTGGCCGGATTGACGACGTCGATCCCCCCGACGGCGTCGATCATCTTCACGAACCCCAACAGATCCATGGCCGCGTAGTGGTTAATGGTGATTCCGACCAGGTAGCCCACTTCTTTGACCAACGTTATGTAGGGGCTATCGGGGGACTTGATCCAGCCGTGGCGGACATAGGTGGGCAACGCGTTGATCTTGACCGAGGGTGAGTCCACGCCGCCGAAATAGAACGGGAAGCTGGCGCTATCGCGGGGCACGCTGACCATCTGGACCGAGTTGGTGGCCTGGTCGAAGCTGACGACGAGGATCGAGTCGTACAGGGTCTCGCCGCGGCCCGGAGCGGAGTCCACGCCGGTGAACAGGATGGTCACGCGGCCGCCCTCAACCGGCGGGGGAAGGGTTTCGGTGGCTTGCGGCGTCGCCCCGCTTGGCCCCGGAGTCGCCTGGTCGATCAGGTCGGGGTTGTTAGGGTCGAACGCTTGCGACCCTGCGTTCGAGTACGACAAGAGGTAATAGTCGCCCCCGACGTGGCTGATGACGATGATCGCGGCCAGAGTCGCTACGACCACCCTATCGCGAACCCTGTGGGTCTTGCGCGGCTCCCCGCTCGAGTAGGCATGGAGAACGGCCCAGAGCCTCCAGGCGCCGAGCAGGCCCAGAATCGCGACGGCTGCCAGGCCGACGGTCCGATCGGCGAAGAGTTGGGCTGCGAAGACCACCGCTCCCCGCTGCAGCCCATAGGCCAGGAGCAGCAGGACGAGTGCCGCGGGCACGGCGAAGATCGCCGCAGCGCGGCGCTTACCCAGGTAGAACTGGCCGAGGCCGGGCCACAGGAAGGAAAGCAGTGCGGCTAACGACGGTGAATGCTGGGGACGCCCCGCCGTTGGCTCGTTCAATTCCACGCACTGACTCTAACCTAGTGGCAGAAATGCGTCCGCAGAGACGGAAGAGGCTCCCGCCACCCGAGGGGGAGGGTGACGGGAGCCCACGGGACCGGCTCACCAAAGGCGAGCGGTCGTACTGCATAGTCTAGAACCGGCGCGGACGGGCCGCGCGCAATTCCCTACCCCGCGACGACTTCGGCCGGAGCCTCGCCCAGTTCTGCCAGAACCGCATCCTCGCGGGTGAGTGGCACCATCGACTCCCAGTCGTCGCCGACCTTGATGTCTACGGTGAGCGGCACGTCGAGCGTGACTGCGCCCTCCATTGTGGAGCGCACGATGGGCACGACCGCATCCACCTCCCCACGCGGCACTTCCAGGACCAGCTCGTCGTGAACCTGGAGCAGAACCCGGGCCTTCAGGCCGGCGGCACGCAGCCGCTCCGGTAGCCTGATCATCGCGATCTTGATGATGTCCGCGGCCGTGCCCTGGATCGGCATGTTGATCGCCATCCGCTCGCCGGCGCCACGCAGCGCCGGATTCGACATGCGCAGTTCCGGGATGGAGCGGCGCCGGCCGAGCAGAGTCGTCACGAAGCCTTGCTGCCGCGCCAGCTCCTTGATGCGAATCATGTAGTAGCTGATGCCGCTGTAGGTGGCGAAGTAGTTGTCGATGAACGCCTTCGCCTCGGCGCGAGAGATGCCCGCCCGCGACGAGAGCCCAAAGTCGCTCATCCCGTAGGCCAGGCCGAAGTTGACCATCTTCGCCATCGACCGCTCGTCGTGGTTGACGTCTTCGGGCGCCTTGTGGAGAACGCGCGCGGCGGTCTCGCGGTGGATGTCGGCGCCACGGGCGAAGGCGTCGCGAAGGTGCTCGTCGCCACTCACGTGAGCCAGGATGCGCAGCTCGATCTGCGAGTAGTCGGCCGCGAGCAGCGTCACGTCGGGAGCGCCGGCGACGAATGCCCGCCGGATCCGCCGCCCCAACTCGGAGCGAATCGGGATGTTCTGGAGGTTCGGGTCCGACGAGCTGAGCCGGCCCGTCGCCGCCACGGCCTGGTGAAAAGTGGTGTGCAGCCGGCCGTCGCGCTCGGAGACCAGCAGCGGCAGGGCTTCGATGTAGGTGGAGCGAAGCTTCGAGTAGAGCCGCCAGTCGAGCAGCTTGCCGATCATCGGATGCGCCGGCTTGAGGTCCTCGAGCACCGAGGCGTCGGTCGAGTAACCGGTCTTCGTCCGTTTGCCCTTGGGAAGGTTCAACTCGTAGAAGAGGATCTGCTCCAGCTGCTTGGGCGAGCCCAAATTGAACTCGTGGCCGACGTCGAGGTAGATCTCAGACTCCAGGCGGGCCATCTCACGGCTGAACTCGACGTCGAGGGCGGCGAGAGCTTCACGGTCGATGGCGACTCCGGCAGCCTCCATGTCGGCCAGCACCGGGATCAGCGGCAGCTCGATCTCGCGAAAGAGACGATCCAGGCCCGACTCGACCAGAGCTTTCTCCAGCGGCTCGCGCGCCGCCAGCGCGGCGAGCGCATCGAGCCCGACACGGACC
>CAZRUC010000059.1:0-9545 GCA_964603175.1 uncultured Anaerolineaceae bacterium | reverse complement strand
GGCGTCCTGATCACCTCGCTGATCCAGAGCATCATCCAGTACAACGGCGAGCTCAGCAGCTACTGGGTCTACATCTTCATCGGGGCGCTGATGCTCGTCTTCATCGGGGTCCAGGGCATCGTCGCTTCCTGGAACGCGGCGGCCATCGGACGAGCACGCTTTGGCGGTCTCGTAAGACAGAAGCCCCATGTGGTGTGGTACCGCCGCAAGGCTTTCCGCAACCTCGCCCTTGCGATGGCGGTGGTTTTCTTGGGGGCCGTGAGCATCAACGTGATCTTCCCGTTCGTGTTCCCCAAGCAAGCAGCGGTCTCGTGCACGCTCAAGGACATGAGGCCAACGGAGCATCAGGCCCTCGTCGACGCGAAGGCCGTGATCGTGTACGAGCGAAACGGCGGGACGTCCTGTGTAGATGAGCTGTACGCCATCTATGCCGACGGCCACATCACCTCCGACTACGGCGACAACAACGTCAAGAAGTTGCAGGTCACTCAGACCCAGGTCTCCACGCTGCTCAAGCAGATAGGCGACCTCGGCTTCTTCACGCCTGACTTCTATACGACCCATCACACGCCCTGCGGGGCCTGTTATCACTACTCAACGACGATAACCGACCAGGGCCAGACCAAGACCGTTGAGGCCGTCGACGGTGGGACCGACGCGCCTGCCAACTACTGGATCATGACCGGGTATCTTGCCCCGATCTTGAGTGGCGGGGGCCAGTGATGAAAGGCAATCACAGGATGAGAATGCCCAAGACACTGGTCGCCGTGATGGTGGTTGCGCTTGCGTTCGCCGGTTGCGACTACATCGTGCCGCCACTCGACGACAGCACCCCTACTCCGGTCCTATCGGGGCAGGGCTGGGCGGCCATCGTGACCGGCGTTTCGGAGGCAAACGGCGCGCTCCACGTCGATCTCTCGCTCCGTAACGGCACCGGCGACTGGAGCGCGATGAACGTCGCCGCCAGCTCGGCCCAGGTCACCGATGGAGGCGGCAAGACGACCACCTGTGCCACGGCCTTCGTGGGTACGTCGGTCTTCGTCAATGACTCCGGCTGGTTTCTCCCGCCCGGGTTCGTCATGAAGGGCTACACGGGGGGGTCGCGGGCCACCCCAACGACCCAGCTGAACTACGTCGAATGCGCCGGAGTGGCCAAGGCCGCGGGCCTCAAGCTCAGCGTGAAGTACAGCTACATCACGGGTCCATTCAACTACTACATTCCGTCGCCCAAGACCGGCGGCACGTTGAATCTGAGCCTGGACAAGGTAGTCACCGACACCAAGTACCCGGTTGCAGAAACCGTCCCCAGCTTGATCAACAAAGAAGCTGCCGTGGTGGCCGCGATCAATGGCTGCACGATCCAGTTGACGGACGCCAAGCGCACGGCGACGGGCCTCGAATTCAGCTGGCAGAGCACGAACCCCAGCCAGGACCCGGCCTACATTCATATCGGGATACCGCCGGTCATTGGCTCGGATGGGATCCTGTACGGCTTCTACATCAGTCCGCATCTTTCTGATGACCTGATCACACCTGTCGGCGGCAAGGCAACGTGGACCACCGACGTGTCGGTGCCTAAAGACGTGACAGGCCTGTACATCCTCGTCCCGGTAGAGACGAAGCAGCAGAAGTACTTTGTGGACCATGTCCTGGACATCACAGACAAGTAGGTGCCACTCAATTCGGTTTGGGGCTGACACCTGCAGGTCGGACGGAGTAATCGTCTGGGAGCGAATGACTCATCGACCGCGGTGCGCAAGGCGCAGGGTGATCGGCGGTCGTGGCTCGTTGCATAGTTGGGAGTAGCTAAGTTGAAGGCGCTGGGCGAGTTCGAGGTCTGGTTCCTCACGGGCAGCCAGGACCTCTACGGCGAGGAGACGCTCCGGCAAGTTGCGGTCGACTCTTCGAGGATCGCGGCCGCGCTCGACGAATCCGCGGCGATTCCGGTACGTGTCGTCTACCGGCCGATTGTCAAGTCATCGGACGGCATCTCCGCAGCATGCAGGGAGGCCAACGCTACTGAGAATTGCGTCGGCGTCATTGCCTGGATGCATACCTTTTCGCCGGCGAAGATGTGGATCAACGGGCTGACGATTCTGACCAAGCCGTTGCTCCACCTTCACACGCAGTTCAACCGCGATCTGCCGTGGGGCGAGATCGACATGGATTTCATGAACCTGAACCAGTCGGCCCACGGCGACCGTGAGTTCGGGTTCATCGAGACCCGGATGGGCGTGGCTCGCAAGACGGTGGTCGGCCACTGGCAGGATCCGTATGTCGCGGATCGCATCGGGGCCTGGAGTCGCGCAGCTTGCGGCTGGCACGAGGCCCACCACCTCCGCGTCGCCAGGTTTGGCGACAACATGCGCCAGGTCGCCGTCACCGAGGGCGACAAGGTCGAGGCTCAGATCCGGCTTGGCGCAGCTGTTAATGGCTACGGCGTCGCGGACCTGGTAGCCGATGTCGTCGCTGCACCGGACTCGGCGGTAGACGCGCTCGTGTCGGCCTACGATGACGAGTACGAAATGGCATCCGAGTTGGCAGCCGGCGGCGAACGCCGGGAAGATCTGCGCAAGGCGGCTCGAGTAGAGGTGGGCCTCAGGGCTTTCATGACGAGGGGCGGCTTTGGCGCGTTCACCGACACCTTCGAGGATCTCGACGGCCTCTCGCAGCTGCCCGGGATCGCCGTCCAGCGATTGATGGCCGATGGTTACGGCTTTGGAGCTGAGGGCGACTGGAAGACCGCCATCCTGGTTCGTTTGTTCAAGGTGATGGCGAAGGGGCTGCCGGGCGGAACATCGTTCATGGAGGACTACACATACGACCTCGGGCCCGGAGGGGCCACCGTCCTGGGCGCCCATATGCTCGAAGTCTGCCCGACGATCGCATCGGGCAAGCCACGCTGCGAAATCCATCCACTGTCGATCGGAGGCAAGGCCGATCCCGTTCGGCTTGTCTTCACCGCCTCGGCCGGACCGGCCTTCGTAACCACGATGGTCGACCTGGGCGATCGTTTCCGGATCATCGCCAACGAGGTCGAGGTGGTGGCGCCGGCGCTTGAGTTGCCGCGTTTGCCCGTCGCACGCGCCCTGTGGCGTCCGTTGCCGGACTTCAGGACCGCAGCCGAAGCGTGGCTCATCGCAGGCGGAGCTCACCATTCCGTGCTGACCCAGGCCATCGACGCCGAAGTCCTGTGCGACTTCGCCGAGATTGCCCGTATAGAGTGTCTGGTGATCGGCGCCGACACGAGGACGGCCACCTTCAAGAACGAACTTCGATGGAATCAGGCCTACTACCGCCTGGCCGCCGGCTTTAGGTAGCCCCTGTTGGAGACGACGCCTTGCCGCTTTTGCTTCCTGATCTGAGGGAAACGGTCTGGCGCGCGAACCTAGCCCTGGTGCGAGCCGGACTCGTGACACTCTCATTTGGGAATGCCAGTGGCGTGGACCGCGAAGCCGGCGTCCTGGTCATCAAACCCAGCGGCGTGCCATACGACACTCTCCGGCCCGAGATGCTTGTTGTGGTGTCGCTCGACTCCGGAGAGGTCGTGGAAGGCGAGCTCCGTCCCTCCTCGGACACGCCAACGCATCTGCGCCTCTACCGGGCCTTTGCCGATATCGGGGGCGTAGTCCACACCCACTCCACCTCCGCCACGTCGTGGGCGCAAGCGCGGCGCTCGATTCCCGCTCTCGGCACGACTCACGCCGATCACTTCCACGGGGCCGTGCCTGTGACCCGGGAGATGACGGAATCGGAAGTCTCGTTGGATTACGAGGCCGAGACTGGGGCAGTGATCGTGGAGACGCTGGAGAGACTCGGGCTAAGCGCGGCGGAGATGCCGGCCGCCCTTGTGGCCTCTCACGGACCCTTCACCTGGGGCAAGGACGCACAGGAAGCTGCGGACAACGCCACAGCTCTCGAGGCGGTGGCAACCATGGCAATTCAGACTCTTGGAATCGATCCGGAGGCCAAGCCGATGGCTCGGCACCTGGCTGAGCGCCATTTCACGCGCAAGCACGGTCCGAACGCCTACTACGGCCAGGGACGTCGGTGATCGACTCCGGCACGTTCTACGACGTCGCTCGCCTCCACGGCCCCGGCGACATACGGGTTGCGAGCGAGCCGGCCGATACTGCGGGCGCCGGCGAAGTCCTCCTCCAAGTAAAGGCCGTGGGCTTGTGCGGCTCTGACTTGCACTGGTACGAGGAAGCGAGCATCGGTGACGACCGGCTCTCTCGCCCGCTGATCCTCGGCCATGAGTTCATGGCCGTCATTGCGGCAGGCGCACGCGCGGGCGAACGCGTGGTCGCCGATCCGGCCAACAACTGCTGCCGTTGCAATCCATGCTTGCAAGGCCGAACCAATCTGTGCCTCGAGGGCCGTTTCGCCGGGCACGGAACGACCGATGGAGCGCTCCGCGCGGTCATGCCCTGGCCGGAGCGGCTGCTGTGCCCGATCCCGGATTCGATACCCGACGATGAGGCGGCTCTGATCGAGCCGCTCGGCGTCGCGTTGCACGCCCTCGATCTTGGCCTGGTCGCCCCGAACGATCGGGTCGGCGTCTACGGGTGCGGACCCATCGGCTTGCTTCTGATCCAGTTGTTACACATGCGCGGCGCCGGGACGGTAATCGCGACGGACTGTCTCGAGCATCGGGTGTCGGCGGCAATGGCCCTTGGCGCCACGGCGGCTTTCCTTGTGGACGAACAACCGGTGGCGAATATGTCTGAGTCCCGCCGACTCGCCAGGGAACAGCCCGTGGACGTGGCTATTGAGGTTTCCGGTTCAGACGAGGCGCTCTCGGACGCGATTGCGGCCGTCCGGCCGGGCGGTCGGGTCGTCATCGTCGGCATCCCGGCCGGCGACCGGACTACGTTCGAAGCGGGCGCAGCTCGGCGCAAGGAGATCGCTATCTCACTCTGTCGTCGAATGGTTCCCACAGATCTACCGAGAGCTGTGAGGATCGCTTCCTCAGGTCTGGTGAGGCTCTCACCACTCATCAGCCATCGCTATCCGCTGGAACGCGCCGCGGAGGCATTCGCCACTCTGGTGAGTCGGAGCGGCGTAAAGGTGATCATCAACCCGTCGGACAGGAAGGTCGCGTAAGACCGGGAGAGGACGCCGTGGCTGGACCGCGTTACACGATAGGGGTCGATTTCGGAACCGAATCCGCGCGCGCCATGCTGGTCGACGTTGCGGATGGGCGAGAGCTCGGGGTGGAGGTCTACAAGTATCGCAACGGAGTCATCGACGAGCGTCTTCCGGATCCCGACGCCGATGTGCTACTCGAGCCGGATTGGGCTCTGCAGGATCCGAACGACTACCTCGAGACGTTCAAGCGGGCGGTCCCCGGCGTGCTGGCCAGGACCGGCGTGGACCCGCAGCTGGTCATCGGCATCGGCATCGACTTCACGGCCTGCACCATGCTCCCGACCAAGGCCGATGGAACGCCGCTGTGCTTCCTGGATGACTATCGACGCCAGCCGCACGCCTGGGTGAAGCTCTGGAAGCATCACGCTGCCCAGCCCGAGGCGGATGACATCAACCGCGTCGCAGCGGACATGGCGGAGACATGGCCGGCTCGCTACGGCGGCAAGATCTCCTCGGAGTGGTTCTTTCCCAAGGCGCTGCAGATTCTGCGCGAAGCACCCGAGGTCTACCGCGGCGCCGATCGGTTGATCGAAGCCGCCGACTGGGTGATTTGGCAGTTGACCGGCGTCGAGACGCGCAACAACTGCACCGCCGGGTACAAAGCCATCTGGTCTGCTGCGGAGGGCTTCCCGAAGAGCGAATTCTTCGCCGCGCTGGACCCGGCCTTCGCCACGGTGGTGGACGACAAGATGTCGCGATCGATCGTGCGCTTGGGCGAAGCCGCGGGCCGCCTGACCGAACAGGCGGCCGCTTGGACCGGCCTGCCGGCCGGCATCGCGGTCGCGGTCGCAAACGTGGATGCCCATGTGTCGGCGCCGGCGGCGACCGTCACCGAGTGCGGGACGCTCGTCGCGATCATGGGCACCAGTACCTGCCACATCGTTCTCTCGGAAGGAACTCCGGTAATCCCGGGTGCCTTCGGCGTGGTCCAGGATGGCGTCATCCCCGGGCTGTTCGGTTACGAGGCGGGCCAGTCTGCCGTCGGCGACATATTCGCCTGGTTCGTCGAGCACTGCGTGCCGCCCGTCTATCACGATCGAGCCAGGGCCCGGGGCTTGAGCGTTCATGAGATCCTCGAAGAAGACGCAGCCGCTCTTCGACCGGGCCAGTCCGGCCTGCTGGCGCTCGACTGGTGGAACGGCAATCGCTCCGTCCTGGTCGACGCGGATCTCTCCGGATTGCTCGTTGGAATGACACTCGCCACGACGGCCCCGGAGATCTACCGGGCCCTGATCGAAGCTACGGCCTTCGGAACCCGCGTAATAATCGACGCCTTCGAGAAGGGCGGCGTCCGCATCGATCGAGTCGTGGCCTGCGGTGGCCTTCCGGAGCGGAATCGGCTGCTGATGCAGATCTACGCCGACATCACAGGGCGAACTTTCCGAATTGCCGCTTCCGCGCAAACGCCGGCGCTGGGTTCGGCCATGTTCGCCGCGGTTGCGGCCGGACCCGAATCCGGCGGTTACGCCTCGATAGCCGACGCGTCCGCCCAGATGGCGCATCTTCGAGACGATGCGTACGAGCCGAACAAGGCCAATCGACAGAACTACGACATCCTGTACGGCGAGTATGTCCGGCTCCACGATCTGTTCGGCCGCGGCGGCGATCCGGCGCTGAAGACGCTGAAGCGCCTCCGCCTCCAGGCTGCAGCAGACCGCTCCTGACCACCGACACGCGAGCTCGCGCAGGGCAGAAGGCCTCCCAACGGTACGGATCGCCCTCCACAACCTGAGGGATGGAGTAGCGGCACGCGATTGATACGATGAGGCAATTGGGTCCGCTCAATCGGCGCTAGGTCGTGAGGTGGTTGCGTGGCGCGTCTGCGCCGGTTCTGGTTTGCCTCGTTCCTGGGTTCGCGCCCATGGGTCGGTGCCTTGATCTTGGGCGTTCCCTGCCTGGCAGGCGGTCTGTGGGGCTACTACGCCGAAGACCCCGCTGCCCAGAACGGAACTGAACTGGTCGCCTACTTCTGGCTTCCCGTGGTGGTGCTCGCGGCCGTTCTGGTAGGGCTCGCGGGTCGTCCGGCGTTCAACCTGCTGGCGGTAGCGCTGTTGGACGTAGAAGCGGCTCTACTCGGTGCGGGCCCCCCGATCACCCTGCCGTTCGTGGTGGCCGTGCCACTTATCGGCGTGGCCGTCGCGGCCCCGCTGATCCGCGTGTCATGGATGCTGCTTCCGTACCTCGCGGCACTCGCGGGAAGCTCGGTCGGCGTCGCGATAGTGACGCTGCGGACCCTCGATCTCAGCGCGCCGTCCGGCATCCTCATCATTCCCGCCTTCGTGTTCATCGACGCAATAGCTCTCGCAATGTTGTGGCGTCTCGATAGCGGCCGGCTCAGCGCGATCCGGTCGGCTGCGGCGGCTGAGGCCCTGGTTCGCGATCTGCTCGACGGTGTCGACTTGCTGGGTGTTCATGTCGACCGGAACTCGCGAATCGACTTCATAAACGAGTTCTCTCTGCGGCTCACCGGTTGGAGCCGCGAGGAGGTAGTCGGCGCGGACTGGTGGGACACGTTTGCCACGCCGGACCGACGAGAGTCGGCGCGTGCGAACTACGAGGAGATCGTCTCCGGGCGAATCGTGATGGAACGGCAGCGCGAGAGCACGATCCAGACGAAGTCGGGCGACGTGCACCTCATACGCTGGAGCCATGTGACCCGCCACAACAGCGACGGACAGGTTGTGGGCGTGGCCAGCCTGGGCGAGGACATCACCACCCTACGTGCAGCCGAGGACGCTGCCCGTCGGGGTTCCGAGCTGCTAGCCACTCTGGTAATCAGTTCGCCGCTGCCTACCGTCGTCGCCGGCATGGATCTGGTAGTCCAGCTGTGGAACCCGGCGGCTGCCGAGTTGCTAGGTTGGACCGAAGAAGAGGTAGTGGGACGGCCGATCCCGGCAGCGATCTACGGAAACGACCGCTGGGTTGTCGGGCGCCGCTTCGTTCAGGCCAAGAAGGGCCAGGCATTCGATGGGGAGCTCGTGGAACTGGCTTGTCGGGATGGCTCGCTAATATGCGTCCGGCTCTACGGAGGCGCTCTCCGAGACCGCGAGGACAAGCCCATGGCGGTGGCGCTCCAGGCAATCGACGTCACGGCGGCATTGGCCCTGGAGGATCAGCTCCGGGAAGCCCAGAAGATGGAAGCGGTGGGGCGGCTCGCCGGTGGCGTCGCTCACGACTTCAACAACAGCCTTACCGCCATCGGCGGCTTCGCTTCACTGATAGCCAGCGGCTCGCAGGAGCCGGAGACGCGCGAAGCCGCACAAACCATCCTGGGCGCCGCCAAACGCGCGGCGGATCTGACCCGCGAGCTCCTGGCCTACTCCCGACGGTCGCTGTTGCAACCTCAGATAGTCGACGTCAACGCCCTGGTGGCCACGGTGCGGCCGATGCTCGTGCCGTTGCTCGGCGAGGATGTCGCCGTCGTCCTGGAGTCTCGGGTGTCGGCGGCCATGGTCAGGGTCGACCCGAGCGGCCTGGAGCGCGTACTGCTGAATCTCGCCGCGAATGCCCGCGATGCGATGGTGAGCGGCGGAACGCTGACGATCTCCACCGATAGGCGTCCCGCTGATGAGTCCGCGGACGACCCGAAGGCCTCCTGGGTCTCGATCTCGGTCACCGACACAGGAGTCGGGATCCCCGCCGAACTCCACTCCCAGGTCTTCGACCCGTTCTTCACCACCAAGATGGTCGGGTCCGGAACAGGCTTGGGACTGGCAATGGTCAAGGGCTTCGTCGTCCAGTCGGGCGGCGAGGTGACGTTGCGCTCCGAGTCCGGGCAGGGCACCACGATCGAGATCCTGCTACCGGAGGTCGCCGACACACGCTCACCCCAGGCAGTCTCGTCGCCCGGGCTCAGCCCGACGGGGAGGGGCGAGACGATACTCGTTGTGGAGGACGAGCCCGCGGTCGCCGCGGTGAGCTTCCAGGTGTTGAGTCGAAGTGGCTACCGGGTTCTGCTGGCGGACAGTGGCCAGAGCGCTATCGGCCTGCTTCGCGCGCATACCGGTCCGATCGCCTTGCTTCTGATGGATGTGATCCTCCCGGACCTGCGGGGGCCCGCAGTTGCGGAAGCCGCGGTGACGCTTCATCCGGAATCGGCCGTTCTCTTTGCTTCGGGCTATTCCACCGAGGCAATCGGGCGATCGGGCGAACTTCCGTCGGAAGTCGACCTGATCCAGAAGCCGTATGCGCCGGACCAGCTGCTCGTACGTGTTCATGAGGCCATCGAGCGGGGGCCCCGGCCGCGCCAGTCCGACCGACCCGGGTGGAGCCGTCCTCTCGGCGGCGACTGAAGGGACAAGCGGCAGGGTGGGGGACGCGCTTCCCGCGCTACCATGGACAAGCCACCAATGGACCCCGGTCCCGGATGTATGCGCGTCCCGTCTGCGTGCGCC
>CAZRUC010000058.1:0-9621 GCA_964603175.1 uncultured Anaerolineaceae bacterium | reverse complement strand
AGGTACTCGTGATTGCCGATGGCCGGGTACATGATCGACCGGTACTTGCCCCAGGTCGTGCCGAAGACCGACTGAAACCCCGCCAACGTGCCGTTCTGATACTGATCGTCGCCAAGGGTCAGCACCGCGGTCGGGTTCAGCTGGCCGACCAGGTCCGCGGTGGCCGCCTGGTCGCAATCGTTGGGCGCGCCGAGGTTCTGGGCCGGATCGCAGGCGATGTCGCCCGCAGCCACGATCGATACGATTACACCGGGCTTAGGTGGTGGCGGCACCGGACCGCTCAACTGTGGGCTGGCCGTGGCCTTCGCTGCCTGGTTGGAGCTGACAGGGGAGAGACTGCGGGCTACCTGCGGCTTCGGCGTGGACGCCGGTCCAGACGGGCTCGAGGGGATCGAGGGGCTCTCGGTGGCCGAGCCAGTCGGCGACGGGCTCGCGGTCGACTCGGTCGTGGCCGCCGTCGGCGCATGGGACGGGCTGCTGGTCGGGCTGCTGGTCGGGCCAAGCGTCGGCGCGGCGTTGGAACAGGTAGCCAGAACTGCCACGACAAGCCCGATTGCGGCGACCCGGGCGAAGATATGACCGGCATGCGGCGTGGCGGCACGAGTCAAGGGGACCTCTTCGAACCGGTGCGGTCCGAGTCGGGCGAGGCGCCAAATGCCCTGCGAAGGCGCAGGGGAGACGCTCGTCTCAGCCCGAGTATCGGCCCGGCGAATGAATCCGGGCCGACCTAGGGCTCCACGTCCTGCCTAGCGGGCTCCGGAGGACGGTAGCTCCGAGGCGGCGCGTTCTCCACTGCGCCGTGAGTTCCGCCGGCACCGCGCCCCGATCGACCGGTGATCTGGACCTGTTCCGCCGTCCCGTCGACCTCTTCCGCAAAGTGGCAGGCGACCTGGTGATGGCTCGACATTTCCCTGAGGGGGGGCTCTTCCGCGACGCAGCGCTCGGGGTTGCCCAATCGCTCGCGGAGCCAGCACCGAGTGTGGAAGCGACAGCCGGAGGGCGGGTTCGACGGGCTTGGAACGTCGCCGGTCAGGATGATGCGCCGCCGGCGACCCTCCACCGCGGGATCGGGGATCGGCACGGCCGAGAGCAAGGCGACGGAATAGGGATGCAGGGGTCGCTCGTAAAGGTCCCGTGATCCGGCCACCTCGACAATCGACCCGAGATACATCACGGCGATCCGGTCGCTGATATGCCGGACGACCGAGAGGTCGTGGGCGATGAATAGATACGTCAGCCCGAATTCGCCCTGGAGCCGCTCCAGGAGATTTATGACCTGGGCCTGGATCGAAACGTCGAGGGCGCTGATCGGCTCGTCGGCAACGATCAGGTCCGGGTTCAGCGCGAGGGCTCTCGCAACTCCGATGCGCTGACGCTGGCCACCGCTGAACTCGTGGGGGTAGCGGTCGCCGTAGTCGGGGTCGAGACCGACGGTCGCCAGGAGGTCGCGAACCCGTTCGCGGCGCTCTCGCCCCGAGCCGACTTTGTGGATCTCCATCGGCTCCGAGACGATTCCGGCCGCGGTCATGCGAGGGTTCAGGCTGGCGTATGGATCCTGGAAGATCATCTGCATCCGGCGCCGCACCGCCCTGAGGGTCTCGCCCTCGGCAGTGCTGATGTCCTGGCCGTCGAAGACGATCCGCCCGGAAGTGGGCCGGTAGAGGCGCAGGATCGTGCGACCGACGGTGCTCTTGCCGCATCCGGACTCCCCGACGAGTCCGACGGTCTCCCCCTTCTGGATCGAGAGGTCGACGCCATCGACGGCGCGCACGTCCCCGATATGACGGCTGAGCAGCATCCCGCTGGTGATGGCGAAGTACATCTTGAGCCCCTCGACTTGGAGGAGGGGCCGCGCGGGAGTGGACGCAACCGCTGCCGGCACGATGGGCAAGGTCATCGTTTGGCCCCGATCGTCGCGGCGGGCGGGGGTGCCGCCACGAATTCCGCGCGCAGCGGCCGCCCGGCAGCTGCCTCTTCCGGTGTCGGCCGGTTCCAGCAGGCGGAGCGGTGCGTGGCTTCGGGCCCGGTCAGCTGGATGTGGAGCGTCTCCCGAATCGGATCGAGCGACGGCATCTCCTGCCAGCATCGTGGAAGGCGCCACGCACATCGCGGCGCAAAGGGGCAGCCCACGGGCGCGAACCGAAGATCCGGCGGAGTCCCCTCGATCGGGATGAGAGGCTCGCCGGGCTGCGCGTCCAGGCGCGGCATCGAGTGCAGCAGGCCCACGGTGTAGGGATGAGACGGCTCGGCAAACAGCCCGGCCGTGGTGGCGCTCTCGACGACGAAGCCCGCATACATGACGTTGGTGCGACGGGTCATCCCCGCCACGACTCCGAGGTCGTGGGTGATGAGGATCACGGCCGTGCCATGGTCCGCAGCCAGGCGGCTCAGGAGCTCCAGAACTTGCGCCTGGATCGTGACGTCGAGCGCGGTCGTCGGCTCGTCGGCGATGAGCAGCTTGGGCTCGAGCGCCAGGGCCATCGCGATCATCACGCGCTGGCGCATTCCGCCGCTGAACTGGTGCGGGAAGTTGCGCAGGCGTTGTTCCGGTTGCGGAATGCCGACCATGGCCAGCAATTCGACCGCTCGGGCACGGGCCTCCTTGTCGGTGGCCCGGCGGTGAGCCTGGATCGTCTCGACCATCTGCTCCTCGACGGTCAGCACCGGATTCAGGCTTGTCATCGGGTCCTGGAAGATCATCGCGATTTCCTTGCCCCGCAGCTCGCGCATCTCGGACTCATCGAGCCCGATCAGATCCTGCTCCTCGAAGACGACCTTTCCGCCTTCGATGCGCCCGGCCGGACTCGGCAACAGGCGCATGACGGCCAGATTCGTGACGCTCTTTCCGCAGCCCGACTCCCCCACCAGGCCGAGCGTCTCGCCTTCGTCGAGGTCGAATGAGACGCCGTTCACGGCAAAGACAGTGCCGTCGTGAGTCCGAAATCGCACGACCAGGTCGCGCACCGAAAGCAAGGCCATTCCCTTACCTCTTCAGGCGAGGGTCGAGAGCCTCGCGCAAGCCGTCGCCCAGAAGGTTGAACCCGACGGCGCTGATGACGATCGCGGCGCCCGGGAAGAAGATCAGGTAAGGCGCCGACTGCAGGAATCGGGCCGAGTCGGTCAGCATCTCGCCCCACTCCGCAACGCGCGGATCGCCCGGCCCGAGGCCGAGGAACCCGAGCCCGGCGACGTCGATGATCGCCGTCGCGGCCGCAAGCGTGGCCTGGACGATCAGGGGCGTCAGGGCGTTGGGCAGCATATGCCGCACGAGAATCCGAGTCGGCGAGGCGCCCATCGATCGCGCGGCGGTCACGTAATCGGCCTCCCTCAGCGCGAGGAGACTGCCACGCAGAAGGCGGGCGAAGATGGGCGCGTAGGACACTCCCACCGCGAGCATGATCTGGAGCTCGCCGTGTCCGAGCCAGGCGACGATGCCGATCGCCAGAAGGATCCCCGGCACGGCCAGCAGGACGTCGGTGAAGCGCATGAGCACCGAGTCCAGGACGCCGCCGGCGCCGCCGGCGATGGCCCCGATGAGCGTTCCGCCGACGAGCCCGAAGAAGACGGCGACGACGCCGACCGTGAGGCTGATCTGGGCGCCGTAGAGGATCCTGCTGAACTCGTCTCGGCCGAGCAGGTCGGTGCCCATGATGTGCGCTGCGCTGGGCCCTTGCTGTCCGTTGGCCAGGGCACCGACCGTGGGACCGTAGGGCGCGATAAAGGGCGCCAGCACGGCACCGAGAACGAAGACCGAGATGAAGGCCAGGCCTACCAGGGCGGGCTTGTTGCGCCTGAGGCGGCGCAGGGCGTCGTGCCACAGGCCACGGCTGGCGCGCGGAGCGGCGGCAATCACGATGGACCCGGACTGGATGGTCATATCAGCCGTACCTGATCCGCGGGTTGAGGAACGCGTAACCCAGGTCGACGATCAGGTTCACCGTCAGGAAGATCGTGGCGAAGATGAGAATCAGCGACTGGACCACGATGTAGTCGTGGTTCTGGATGGAGCTCACGACCCACGACCCAACGCCATTCCAGCCGAATACCGTTTCGGTCAGGACCGCACCGGCCAGGAGGCTGCCGACCTGCAGGCCGATCACGGTCGTGACCGGCAGCCAGGCATTGCGCATGATGTGGCGATTGTCGACGCGCCGCTCCGTCAGGCCCTTGGCCCGAGCCGTGCGGACGTAATCCTCGTTGCTCACGTCGATCACCGATGCCCTGGTGATCCTGGTCACGACCGCGAGCGGGATCGACCCGAGGGCGATCGAGGGCAGGATCAGGTGCGAAAACGCATCGGCCACGTTGCCAGGCACGCCGGTCAGGATCGCATCGATGACGGCGAAATGAGTGACCGGATCTATGTTCAGCCTGGGGTTGTTCTGGCCCAGGGTGGGCAGCCAATGGAGCTGGACCCCGAAGATGAAGCTGAGGGTGTAGCCGAGAACGAAGATCGGGATCGAAATGCCGAACAGGGAGATGACGGTCACTACGCCGTCCTTCCAGCTGTTCGGATGCCGAGCGGCGAGCCGGCCGAGGGGAATGCCCAGGCCGACGGCGAAAATGAGCGCGCCTATCGTGAGCTCAATGGTCCCCGGAAAGCGGATCAGGAACGTGTCCGCGACGCTTCGCCCGTCGAGGACGCTCGAGCCGAAGTCACCCTGAAGCAACCGGCCGAGGTAGCTCAGGTACTGGACGTACAGCGGTTTGTCGAAGCCCTGGGTCGCGTTGATCTGCGCCACCAGCTGCGGCGTGGCGTGCTGTCCAAGGATGGCCTCCGCCGGACTTCCCGGGAGAAGCCGAAGGAACATGAACAGGATCACAGACAGGCCGAAGAGAACCGGGATAGCCCCCAGGACCCTGCGGACGATGAACCGAAGCACGGGTCGAGTGATTCCCTCGAAGTACAGGCCCCCCGGGGTCTTGCGACCCCGGGGGGTTTATCGCCTGGATGTTACAACCCCACTACCGGGGCAGGTGCTCTACGAGACGGAGACCGTGTTGAAGTACTCGATTGCGTTGCCCGATCCCACGAAACCGTGGACCTTCGAGCTGTACGCCCCCGGAGGGGTCGAGTTGACGATCGGAACGGTCGGCATATCGGTGGCCAGCAGATCCTGGACCTGGCCCCAGAGCGGATTGGCCGCGTCGAGGGTCGGCGCCTGAAGCGCCTGAAGCATCAGCTGGTTCGCCTGGTCGTTCTTCCAGCCGAACTGCGGGTTCGGCTTGGCGCCCTGGTAGCCGAAGAATGCGGTGTAGAGGAAGTTGTCGGCACCGGCCCAGTCGCATGTCCAGCCGAAGAGGAACATCGGCAGGTTGCCGTTAGTGGCGTCCTTGACATACCCACCGTGCCAGTCCTCGGTCTTCAGGTTGACCGTGAAACCGACAGCCTGGAGGTCCGCGGCGATTGCCTGGGCCTCGGTCTTGGGATCGGGCATGTAAGGGCGAACGACGCCGGAGGGATAGTAGAGGTCGACGGTCGTCTGAGCAGCCGTCAGATTGGCCGCCGTGAGAGCAGCCTTCGCCTTGGTGGCATCGTAGGTCGGGATTGCCTCAGCCTTGTACCCGGCGATGGCCGGCGGCATCCAACTCTCGGCGACCTTGCCCTGGCCCGCATACAGCGAGGTGATGTACTGCGACTTGTTCAGCGCGTAAGCGACAGCAAGCCGGACATTCTTGTCGGCGTAAATGGTCGGAGCGCCTGCGACGCTCTGGTTGAGACCGAGGTAACCGAGGTTGCAGGACTGGCCGCGATCGAGGATCGTCAGGCCCGAGCTCTTGGCCGTGGCAACGTCCGAGGGGGAGATCGTCTCGGCAAGGTCGATGCCGCCGCTCTGCAGCGCCTGCAGCTTCGCGGTGGAGTCACCGAGATTTGACTTGAAGGTGATCTGGTCGAGCTTGGCCGCGTTCGCAGCGTCCCAATAGTCGGGGTTCTTGACCAGCGTGATGTGGTCGCCGACGATCCAATCCTTGAACTTGAACGGACCGGTGCCAATCATGGACTCGCCCGTACCTTGGGCGTACTTGTTGTCCTTGAGCGGCGTGGTGTCGGCCTTGTCCTTCTGGAGCGCTGTCGGGCTCTGGATGCCGAAGACCTGAAGGGTCGTGGCAAGCAAGAAGTTCGACTGCGGGTTCTTGAGTGCGAAGACGACGGTGTTGGCGGCATCGTCGGCAGTGACGGACGCAATGTTCGAGTCAGTGCCGAAACCGCCGAAGACCGCGCCGTAGTAGTAGGCGTTGTCCTGAAGGTCGCCCTTCGTATAGGCCTGCCAGCGGTCGTAGTTGAACTTCACAGCCGTCGCGTTGAACGCGGTGCCGTCGTGGAACTTCACGCCCGTCCGCAGCTTGAACGTGTATGTCTTGCCGTCGCTGCTGACGGTCGGCAGGGCCGATGCCAGGACCGGGATGATCGTGCTGATCGTGCCGGGCTGGAGTCCGACCAGTCCCTGAACGACCTGGGCCTCAACGTAGAGAGAGTTGCCGTCGCTCACGAGCGACGGATCGGCGAACACCATGTCGCCATCCAGCCCGACGACGAGCGAGCCACCGGCGGCCGCCGACGCGGAACCGCCCGGAGTCTGAGAACTCGAGGCCGTGCTGCAGGCCGAGGCAACGAGGGCTGCCACAGCCAGCAAAGACGCTAAACGCTTCATATCCACTCCCTTCCAGTAGTGTCGATAGGAACCCGACAGCAATACGCCTGAGGCGCCGATTCCTCCATCCTGGTTGTGGGCAAGGCGCAGTCTGCTAACGGTGCCAAGATGCTGTGCACCCTATTACAGACGGCGACCTTTTGCATACAGATCATCCAGGGTGGTTACCGGGCACGTCTCGGCCAACCGCGGGCTACTACCCAAAGAGAGCCGCCCCCGGCGTCCCAGAGGCGGCTCTTGATGAGTGGCGAAGGTCGATCAGGAGTGCGTGGCCTGCGTCCCCGAGTCGGTGAATGTGCCGCCGGCGACCGGAACGAACTGCCAGTCGTAGCTGTGCGCGTGGAGCGTCAGCTTCAGGACCCCGTAGGTGTTGTCGTTCCGAACCTGCGAGTTGGCGCGGATAGTGCCGTCGGTCCGATGGCTCGCGCCGCCGGTGCCCACCACGAACTCGCGTATGCCGTTCGGGTCGGCGACGGCAGCCGGCGATTGGAGGTCGAAGCGTTCGTAGTCGTGGTCGTGACCGTTTAGCACCAGGTCGGCGTGGGCCGCGTACAGGTCATCCCACCAGGCCCGATAACCGGTGTTGTCGCCATGGGCACCGCCCGAGCTGAACGAGGGGATGTGCCAGACGGCGATGATGTGCTTGCCGGCGTTGGCGGCCAGGTCGTTCTTGAGGAAGGTCTCCTCTGACGAGCCGACACCGCAGCCGCCGATCTCGCCGCATTGGGAATTCAGCGAGATGACGTGCCAGTCGTTGGCCAGGTCGTAGCTGTAATAGCCCTTCCCGGCCGGACCAGCGGCCGCGCCGTAGAAGTCATAGTAGGGACCGGCGCCCGTTGTCATGTAGTCGTGGTTGCCGGCAACGGGGTGGGTCCGGTCCTTGTACACGCCCCAGGTCTTGGCGACGCAGTCCGCGTACTGGGTCGCGGTGCCGGTTTCGTTGGAGTTGTCGCCGGCCGTGAAGATGACCGCGTTCGGGTTTGCGCCGAGCAGCGCAGCCGTGGACTGGGCGTCGGAGATGTTGCCCGTGATGCAGATGTCGCCCGCGCCGATCAGGACCGGATCCTCGGCCCCGGCCGGTTGGGTTGGAGTCGGGACGGGCGTCGCCGTAGGAACGGGTGTCGCCGTTGTCACCGGAGGGCTTGTCGGGGTCTGCGTCGGGGTCTGGGTCGGCGAGCCGCTGCCCATGGTCAGAATCAGCATCGGCGGATGCGCCGATTCGCGGCTCGCGAGGCTGATCGCCGTCGCGTTGCGGTCGACGAGCGCGAAGTCCACGACCCCGCCCGCCCGGACCGCCGAGGTGACGTCGATGCTCGTCACGGCCGCGGCCGTGACCGGGCCCGAGGTGCCCACTACCGCACCGATTCCGGGCGCGTTCGAGAACGTGAGGCCGGTCTCGGTCCAACTCGTCCCGTTCGTCGTGGCGACGTCGTAGCCCGCGCTCGATGCCGAGTTGTCGTAGATCTGGAGTTTCGCTGCGGCAATGCTCCCGCTCACAGACGTCAGATCGAAGCGCATGTAGCCGCTGACGATGGGCGAACCATCGACCCGGACCTGGGTGGACGTTCCGAAGTTGGTCGTAGGCGCGGTCGAGTCGACGAAAGAATCTGCTGCAGCCTTGACGTCGACGCTTCCGAGCGTCACGAGCAGCACCGGCGGATTGGCCCCTTCGCGGCTGTCGAAGCTGATTGCGGTGGCATTGCGATCCACGATCGCAAAGTCGGCCAGCGTGCCCGCGGTCACGGCCGAGGTCACGTCGACGCTGGTCGAGGTCCGGGCGGCGAACGGGCCGACCGACCCGACAGGAGTAGCGGCGAGGCCGGGCTCGTTCGAGAACGTAAGCCCGGTTTCGGTCCATGGGGTGCCGTCTGTGGTTACCACGTCGTAGCCCATGGTCGAAGCCGAGTTGGCGAAGAGCTGGAGCGTGGCGCTCGTGACGCTACCGCTGAGCGATCGCAGGTCGAACTGGAGGTGGGCACGTACGAGCGGCGATCCATCGATGCGGAGTTGAGCCGAGGTGCCGAAGTTGGTCGTCGCCGCCGTCGAGTCGACGTAGGAGTCGGCAACGGCCGCAACCCTCATCGCAGACGCGGCCGATGCCGTGGACACGGTGACCCCCGAAGCGGCCACTCCTACGACGAGCGAGACCGCGGCCGCCACTGCCAGTACCGCCGATGCCCTCGTTCGAGCTGGAAGACGAATAGCCATGCCCGGCTCTCCCATCGAATTCCCGTCACGCACATTGTCCCGGCGACGGCACTGCGCCTTGGTTGGCGAACTCGACCGTACCCGCCCAGCCCGGCGGCAGATACGGCCCAATCCAGCCGCCTATGGACGGGCCTTGCGGGCCATGCGCGCCTGGGCCTTATGGGTGAGCGGGCTGCGATCCTCTGGCAGTCGCCTGGCGCGGCTCCCATCTGGCGCGGGCCCGTTCGCGTTCGAGCGCCCGGTCGTGCGGAGGGCTCGTCGCCACGAGGGCCTGCAGCAAGGCTTCTGTCGCGGCTGCGACCGCTTCGACGGCGCTATCGAAGGCCGCCTCGTTGACTCGGGCTGGCCGCGCCATGCCGCTGATCTTGCGGACGTATTGTCGCGCCGCCGCATTCACCTCGTCGGGCGTGGTCGGTGGCTCGTAGTTGTGGAGCGGCTGGATCGAACGGCACATTCTCGCGGCCTCCTGGCGGGCAACTGGAGCCACGATACCGCTCCAAGTGCGAGGCGTGGACCGTGCGACGGAGCGGCGTGCCAGATGCGCCGCCGGACCGACCTCTAAATCCGGGCGAGGACGTAGCCGGCCAGCGTCAACTCATCGGCTTCCGATTGAGCCGTCGTGTAGGCGCTGCCCGTCACCGAAACGGTGAAAGCGCTGCTGCCCTTCTTGACATTGAGACTCGCGCCCTGGCTACCCCTAACCGAAAAGGCCTCGTCGCCGAGACTGGCGACCGGCGTGACGATGCCGCTGTCCGCGGTG
>CAZRUC010000057.1:0-9719 GCA_964603175.1 uncultured Anaerolineaceae bacterium | reverse complement strand
CCCTTCGCTGCCGATCGCCGACGAACTTGCCGCCAAGCAGCTGGCCCAGATCGAGATGAACTGCCGCGAATTCGGGATCCCGTTCCACGGCAAGGGTTCCGCGACCCGCGGCATCGTCCACGTCATCGGGCCGGAGCTGGGGCTCACGCAGCCCGGCATGACTATCGTCTGCGGCGACTCGCATACCGCCACGCACGGCGCCTTCGGCGCGCTGGCGTTCGGGATCGGGACGAGCGAGATCGAGATGGTCCTGGCCACGCAGACGCTGCTGCAACGCAAGCCCAAGACGTTCCGCGTCCAGATCGACGGCAGGCTCAGCCCCGGCGTCGGGGCCAAGGACATCATCCTCGCCCTGATCGCCCAGATCGGCATAGGCGGCGGGACCGGCCACGTCATCGAATACACGGGCGACGCCATCCGCGCCCTGTCGATGGAGGAGCGGATGACCGTCTGCAACATGTCGATCGAGGGCGGCGCTCGCGCGGGTCTCATCGCCCCCGATGAGACCACCTTCGCGTACCTGAAGGGTCGCAAGTTCGCTCCGCAAGGACCGGCCTGGGACTCCGCGGTCGCGCGCTGGCGCACGCTGCCGAGCGACGAAGGCGCGACCTACGACCGAACCATCGTGATCGACGGCGACAAGCTCGCACCGATGGTCACGTACGGCACGAACCCCGGCATGGGCATTCCCGTGACCGGCCGCGTGCCTGCGTTGACCGACGTCGAGCCGGGCGCCCGGGAGGATCTCGAGCGCGCCCTCGCCTACATGGGCCTCACGCCTGGTGCTTTGATCGCCGGTCAGAAGCTCGATGTCGTCTTCATCGGCTCCTGCACGAACGGCCGGATCGAGGATCTTCGCGTCGCCGCCTCCATCCTGGGCGGCCGACATGTGGCCGAAGGTCTGCGCGTGCTCGTCGTCCCGGGGTCGCAGCAGGTCAAGGCCCAGGCCGAGAGCGAGGGCCTGGACGCGGTTTTCACCGCGGCCGGCGCCGAGTGGCGCGAGTCGGGCTGCTCGATGTGCATCGCCATGAACGGCGACCAGCTCGAGCCCGGCCAGTACGGCATCAGCACCTCGAACCGCAACTTCCAGGGCCGCCAGGGCAAGGGTGGACGCACGTTCCTCGCCTCACCCCTGACCGCTGCCGCGAGCGCCGTCACCGGCGTGGTGACGGATCCGCGAACCCTGACCGCCGCCCCGCAGAACACGGCCGTGGAGACCCACTGACATGCCCGAACCGTTCGTCAAGACCACCAGCCGCGTGATCGCCATCCCGCGCGCAAACATCGACACGGACCAGATCTGCCCGGCCCGCTTCCTCAAGATCACCGACAAGGCCAACCTGGCCGACGCGCTCTTCTTCGACTGGCGCTTCACGCCGGACGGCAAGCGGCGCGAGCCGGTCTCGTTCATCGACGAGCCGCACAACGCCGGCCGCCAGATCCTCCTCGTGGGCGACAACTTCGGTGCGGGATCCTCGCGCGAGCACGCCCCGTGGGCACTTCGCGCCTGGGGCATCCGAGCCATCGTGTCGACCAGCTTCGCCGACATCTTCAAGGGCAACTCCCTGAAGAACGCGCTGCTCCCGATCATGGTTTCGCCCGAGCGGTACGCGACGCTGGTCGCGCTCCTGGCAGCCAACCCAGACGCCGAGTGGACCGTGGATCTCGAGGCTCAGCAGGTGACGCTGCCCGACGGCGACTCGTTCGCGTTCGAGATCGACCCCTTCGCCCGGACGATGATCCTTGCCGGCACGGACGAGGTCGGTTACGTCCTTTCGAGACTCCGGGCGATCGAGTCCTGGGAAGCCGGCCATCCGGCCCTCGTCGACACTCGCACGGCCGCCGCGGCCCAATAGACGCTAGAACTCGCCCTGCTGAGCGGTCCCGCTGCGGCAAGCCGCCAGCCACTGGTGCAACGACGACGGCGTGGTGACCCAGGCATCGGCATCGGCAATTGTTTCGAGCAAGCCCTCGTATGCCGCCCATATACCGGCGCGCCGCGGCGTGGTCCACACCGGATGGGTGTTCACTACCGCCACGCCGCCTCTCGCAAGCACTGCCTGGAGCTTGTCACGCCACACCGACAGCATCTGAGTGGAGTCGAGTCGCTCGACGTTCGCGAGGTAGAAGTCCTGCGGCATCGTCAAAGGGATCTCGAGCAGCCCATCGACAACAAACGGATAGACGCTCGCACAACCGGCGGTGCCGCCGTACGGACCGCCCCTCTCGGAGTCCGGCAGCGAGAGATCGTATGTGAACCACTCGGCAAGAACTCCGAGCAGCCCGCTCGACATGAGCAGCTGGCCGGAGCGAAAACCCCGCAGCAGAGGACGAGCGTACGGATTCACATCGAAGAAGCGTTCGAAGCCGGTGCGAATCGCCGCCGGACTCTTATACGGCAGCTTCCCGTTGTGACCGAGGTCGTGGCAGTAGATCTCGCATCCGTCGGCGACGAGATCCTCGATGACGCTGCGCTCGGGCCAGCTTACCTGCGGAATAAACCCGATCGACGACCGCAGTCCGAAGCGGCGCTCCAGCGTCCGAAGCTCGGAGATGCCCCCGATATCGGCACGCGAGTCGATGTCGTGGGTCAGGACGACCGCCCCCCGTCGACTGTCCGGATAGCGTGGCGTTGCGAGTTGCAGCCCCAGTCGAGTCGCGGCGCCAGCCCATAGGTCGCCGCGCAGATCGTCGAGACGCTGCTCGTGCGGCCACCGAGGAAAGTCGGCCGTCTCCCCGGAATGCAGCCGATCGAGCAACGTCAGCCCGGCGGCCCGAACCCGGGTCGGCACGAGCCGGTAGTCGAAAGGCAGCCGGGCGAAAAGGGGCTGAGGGTTCGACACATAGCGGCCGACGAGAATCTCCGTCTCGAAGTCGGCGAAATCCCGAGGCCCGGCCGGCAGCCCCGGTTCGGGAGCGCGCGCCGTGTAGAGCTGCGCTACGTCTGAGTCCAGCCGCACCCGCGCCGCTGGATCCGGGGCAACCAGCCAGCCGTAGGTGCTCTCAGCTCGCATCTTCGAGAACCATGAGTATCCAATCGCGGCCATGGAGCCGGAACTGAGCACCTCTCCGGAACCCGAGCGGCGGGTGCAGTCGCTCGACCGCTCGGTTCTCGACCAGGATGCGGGCTTTGATCCGTTTCGTCCCGGCGGCCTGAAGGTCGGCCACGGCCGACTGCAGCAAGAAGAACCCGAGCCCGAGACCCTGTTGAGCCGGGGCAATCTCCAGACTCACGATCTCCGCGGGAATGTCCGACCCTTCGCCGGTCTTGTCGATGGTGACGACGGTTTGAACGAAGTCGACCAGGACTCGGGGCTTTCGGAAGGAGGATCGCACCAGGGCAACCAGAGTGGCCCCTATCTGGCGTCGAAAGATCTGACTAAAGAGACGGCCCGAATCGGGGCTGTAGGTCACGAAGCCGATGACACTGCCGCCGATTTCGATGACCAGCGCTTTGCCGACGGGCGAGGCAAGGAGCCCGGTGTAGTAGACATCCCGAAGGAACGATTCGCCCATGTCGGTCAGGAGCCCGGGAGTGCCGCTCGTGGCATGGATGTGGGCCATCGCCCCGAGGTCCGCCGGCGTCGCCGCACGTAGCGCCTGGCCGAAATGCCTGGCACCAAAGAGGAGAACGCGGGAATCCATTTGGGGCTCCTGCGGTTCACGAACGGTCGGGGGAGAGACGCTCCCAGCGTCGACCAACGGGGAGCGATTATAGGCTCCGAAACATCGCCTCGATCCTCGCCCGGGCGCGACGGGACCCGAGCCGTCGCCGACACTCTCTCCGGGACGCTCTACCTCGGTGCGCAGAATGCTATGGTGACGGCACATGCCCGCAGGAAAGGTGGTCATCTTGCCACTCGATCGGCTCAAAGACGCGTTCGTGACGGCCCTGGGATTGCCGGCAGGCTTCGATGTCACCGGGCTCGAGTACCGCTCGATCCCTGAGTGGGACTCGTTGGCCAATTTCGCCCTCGTTACGACGATCGAGACGACATTCGACGTCATGTTCGACACCACCGACGTCCTCGGGCTGAGTAGTTTCTCGGCCGGTGTCGAGATCCTGAAGCGCCACGGGATCCGCTTCGATGAGTGACGCGCCGGTGGCGCTCGTAACGGGGTCCACGCGTGGCATCGGCTGGGCCACGGCCCGGGCCCTGGCGCGTGACGGAATGACGGTCATCGTGTGCGGTCGAGCCTCGGCCGAGGTCGCGGCCGAACGCGCCGCTCAACTCCGGTCCGACTTTGGTGGGGATGCGATCGGCCTGGCGTGTGACATCAGCGAAACCGCCAGCCTCGACGCCACGTTTCGCGAGATATTCGAGCGGTTCCGCCGCCTGGACGTGGCTGTAGCGAACGCGGGCGTTCTGCGGCAGGAGCGGTTGGGGATGATCTCGCCGGAAGCGGTTGCGGAGACGTTTAGCGTGAACCTCGTCGGCACCCTCAATACGGTGCAGGCAGCGTCTCGACTCATGGCTCGCACAAAGCACGGCTCGATCGTGCTGGTCAGCTCGATCGTAGGCACGAACGGCAACGCCGGGCAAACCGCGTACGCCGCGTCGAAGGCAGGGATTCTCGGCATCATGCGGTCGGCCGCGAAGGAAATGGCGCCGCTGGGCATCCGCGTGAACGCGGTGGCTCCCGGCATGATCGATACCGACATGCTCCGCAGCCTCACACCTGAATGGCTCGAAAAGCGACTCGCCGGTATCGGGTTCGGCCGGTTCGGTCAACCCGAAGAGGTCGCCGAAGCCATCGCGTTCCTGGCGTCAGACCGCGCCGCCTACGTGACCGGCCAGGTCCTCGGCGTGGACGGGGGGCTGGTGCTCTGATCGCACCCGAGTCTGCCGGTCCGGCGCTGTTAGATGCGGCCAGCGGCATCTCGTGGGACTACGGCCGGCTGAGAGCTGCGGTGTTGGCGGCGGCCGGCCCGATCGCCAGGGCCCACAAGTCGCTCGTCTTCTGCCTGTGCCGCAACGATGCGGCGACGGTAATCGGTTATCTCGCCGCACTGGAGGCGGGACATGCCGTCATGCTGCTGGACTCGGCGGTGAGTGGCGACGTTCTGGCAGATCTCCTGGCGCGCTACAGGCCGGAGATGGTATTTGCCTCAGCCGCGCTCAAAGCCACTGCCGCGGCTGCCCTCGTCGATGGATACCGATCCTTGGATCTCGACTGGGCCGCGCTGGCCTGGGAACGATCCGATGTCCGGGGCGAGCGGGTGCACCCCGACCTCGGAATCCTCCTGCCGACGTCCGGCTCCACTGGCAGTCCCAAGTTCGTCCGCCTCACGACTCAGGCCGTCAGCAGCAACGCCGCATCCATTGCGACCGCACTGGCCATCGTCCCAACCGATCGCGCGGTCTCCAGCCTGCCGCTCCACTACTCCTACGGCCTGTCGGTGTTGAACAGCCATCTCGCGAGCGGTGCCTGCATCGTGCTTACCGACCGTGGCCCGCTGGACCAGGTCTTCTGGGACGTCATCCGGCAGCATCGGTGCACTTCGTTCGCGGGGGTCCCGTACTCGTATCAGGTTCTCGAGCGAATCGGCTTCGATCAGTTCGAGCTTCCAAGCCTCAGGACGATGACGCAGGCGGGCGGCAAGCTGGACGATGGACGCGTAGGGCGATTCCACCGGCTCATGGCCGCGCGCGGAGGCCGCTTTTTCGTCATGTACGGCCAGACCGAAGCGACGGCCCGCATCGCGGTCCTGCCCTCCGACTCCCTTCCTGCGAAGCTGGGGTCGGCCGGCCGTGCCATCGCCGGCGGGCGCCTGGAGATCGAGGTCGACGGCGTCTCGGCGGAGCATGCGCGAGTCACAGGGGAGATCGTGTACAGCGGCCCAAACGTGATGATGGGCTACGCAACCGGTCGTGCCGACCTCTCGCGGGGCGACGAAATGGGCGGGACGCTGCATACGGGTGACCTGGGCTATCTTGATGAAGATGGATGCCTGTACATCAGCGGACGCACGAAGCGCATCTCCAAAGTGAGCGGCTACCGCGTGGACCTCGACGAGGTCGAAGCGCGCCTGGCGCCGAACGGTCCGACCGCGGTGGTGGGAACTGACGAATTGATCGTCGCTTACTGCGAGTACGGGGACGAGGGCTCGCTCCAGCGGATCCGGATGGAGCTATCGCACGCCCTGTCGCTCCACTACCAGGCGATCCAGATCCGTCGGATAGACGCGCTGCCCCGAACGCCGAGCGGCAAAGTCGACTACGCGGCGCTGGAGGCTCGGGCCCGATGAGCTCCGACGTCCTCCTGACGCTTCCGCAGTACAGCCTGCCGCAAGCGGAAAAGGAGCGGCTGCTCGTCGCGCGTCTGAACGATCTTCACTTCCACCATCGGCAGGCGTCCGATGTTTACGCCCGCGTCACGGATGCGCTGTTCCCCGAGTTCACGGCCGCTCAGAAGTGCTCGGAGCTGCCCTGGATCCCGATCGGCCTGTTCAAGAGCCATCGCCTCATCAGCGTGCCGGACGAGCAGCTGTTCAAGACGCTGACCTCGAGCGGGACCAGCGGCGACCCGGTCAGCCGTGTCTATCTGGATCGCGCGACTGCGCAAGGCCAGGCGGAGGCGTTGGCCGCGATCATGTCGACTGTTCTGGGCCACGACCGGTTGCCGATGCTCATCGTCGACTGGCCGGGCGTGATCCGCGATCGCGACCAGTTCAGCGCACGCGGCGCGGGGATCCTCGGCATGATGACCTTCGCCCGACAACCGCGCTACCTGCTCGATGAGGGGATGCGACTGAATGTCGACGGGCTCATCGATTTCCTGCGCCAGTATGGAAACGGTCCGTTTCTCGTTTTCGGGTTCACATTCATGGTCTGGCAACACCTGCTTCAGCAGATCTCCGGGCTGGGGCTGGACCTTTCGCAGGGCATCCTCATCCACAGCGGGGGCTGGAAAGCGCTCCAGGACCAGGCCGTGGATGACGAGGTGTTCAAGAGGACTTTTCTGGAGCAGACCGGGCTGTCGCGGATTCACAGCTTCTACGGAATGGTCGAGCAGGTAGGCAGCGTCTTCCTGGAGGGCTCGGACGGCCTTCTGCACCCGCCCAACTTCGCGGACGTGGTCGTCCGCGACCCCGTGACCTGGGAGGAGCTTCCTTCCGGGCAGGTAGGGGTAGTGCAGGTTCTGAGCATGCTTCCCTGGAGCTACCCCGGCCACTCGATCCTCACCGAGGATCTCGGCGTCATTCGAGGGATCGACGATGACCCCGGCGGATGGCTCGGCAAGCGGTTCTCGCTGCTCGGCCGGGTCCCTCGATCGCAGCTGCGGGGGTGTAGCGACACCTACGCGGCGTCCATCGAGCCGGTAGACCCGAGGGCCGAGCAATGATCGTCGATCAATTCGTACCGGCGCGTGGCCCAGTTGAGCTCGAGTCGGTCTTCACGACGCTCAGAGACGGGCCGGGCGTGGCCGAACCCTACGCCGATGCCACGCTCACGTTCTTTGCAGAAGTCTCTCGCCGGCTGGGGTCGAGTCCCTCCACGGCTGGAATGACGGATGTGCGGGCGCTCGCCTTCTGGATGCGCCAATCGCAGCTCGCTGCGCTCAAGCAGCAGTTCGAGGCGCTGACGGTTCCGGGCACGATGCGCTTGCCACGAGGAATGGTGTTCCACATTCCGCCTGCCAACGTGGACACGATCTTCATGTATTCGTGGCTGCTTGCGGCGCTCAGCGGCAACCAGAGCATAGTGAGGCTACCGAGCCAGCGAAGCCCGGCAATTACTCTCATGTGCGCAACCCTCGACGACGTGCTGGCTATTCCGGAATTCGGTCGGCTGGTCCCCGGCGTCGCCGTCGTCGGCTACGGGCACGACGTCGCCATCACGGCCGCGATCTCGGCTCGAGCAGACGTCCGAGTGATCTGGGGAGGCGACGCGACGGTGCGGCAGATCCGAGAGACCCCACTCCCACCCCGGTCCGTGGAGCTGACGTTCGCCAACCGCTACTCCCTCGCGGCGATACGTGCGCGGGCGTACCTGGGAGCCGATCCTCGGAAGCGCGCGCAGCTGGCCGAGGACTTCGTGATCGACACGTTCCCCTTCGATCAGGGAGCCTGCTCGTCGCCACAACTTGTCGCGTGGTGTGGCTCCGAGGAGGACGTCGAGAGCGCCTCCGGCACTTTCTACTCGGACGTGGGGGCAGCCGCGTCTCGCCGGGGCTATTCCGTTGACGCCGCGACGGCGACCGCGCAAACGCTGGCCGCGGCAAGACTCGCGGCGGATCACAGCGTTCGAAGCTGCCGGCGATTCGGGCGGGAACTGCTGGTGGTCGAGATCCAGGGGCCGCGGGAACTCGTAAGGGATCACGTCGGCGGCGGGTACCTGCTATCGCTCCGGCTCGGCGCACTTGCCGAACTCGCCCCGTTGATCACGCGGACGGATCAGACGCTCACACAATTCGGTTTCGACGAGGCCGAGATACGTGACTTCGCCGGCCGAGTCGCGGCAAGCGGCGGCATCGATCGAATCGTTGCCATCGGCCAGGCGCTCACGTTCGACCGGTTTTGGGACGGCTACGATCTACTCGACGCGTTCACCCGGACGGTGAGGGTGACGGACCAGTGAGCGGCGCCACGCCAGAGGTTACGACCGTGGAGCCTCTCGTCGCGGTCATCATTTCCGCCCTCAACGAGACTGGCAAGATCGGTCGCGTCCTCGACAAGTGGCCGGCCGACGGCCGCTTCGAAGCCATCGTCGTAGACGACGGATCTACCGACGGCACCGGCGACGAGGCGCGGGCTCACGGCGCAGCCGTCGTACTGCGACACGACAAGAACAGAGGTGTCGGGGCGGCGATCCGAACGGGCTTCAAGTGCGCCCGCGAGCGCGAGAGGCCGTACCTGGCCTTGCTGGCAGGCGACGACCAGCACGAGCCGGCGGACCTGGTCGGTGCTCTCGATGTCCTTCTCGGGCGAAACCTCGACTACGTCCAGGGTTCCCGCTGGATGCGGGGCGGCCATGTAGTCGGTCCGATCGGCGGCCGCAACTTCGGCACGCGCTTCTACTCGTTCGTCTTCAGCTTGCTGGTGTTCCACCGCGTGACAGACGCCACAAACGGCTTCCGCATCTTCCGTGCGGCGATCCTGGACGACCCATCGATCGATATCGATCAGGCCTGGCTCGACCGGTATGAGCTCGAGCCTTACCTGCTGTATCGGACTATCAGGGCCCACTATCGAGTCGCCGAGCACCCGGTGACGGTTCGCTACCACGCCGAGGGCTACACGAAGATGCGCGGCTTCCGCGATTGGTGGCATCTGTTCCGGCCGGCTTTCCTGCTACGGCTGAGAATCAAACACTGATCGAGATGCGGCCAGGTCCCGCCGACCACGCCGTTTATCCACGCAGATTGACTCCTCCGGCTGGAGCGTCTACGCTACCTCGCCTTGCGGTATAGCGCGATGAGAGGTTGTGATGCGGGCAGGCAAGATCGGGAGCCAGCTGCTCAAGGGGACGACGCCCCTCCTCGTGCTGTCGGTCCTGCGCGACGGGGAACTCTATGGCTACGAGATCGCGCAGCGGATACGCGAACGTAGCGGCGGCGCACTTGCGCCATCCGAAGGCGCGCTGTATCCAGCTCTCCACAGCCTGGAGGCCGAGGGGGCCCTCGAGGCGACCTGGCGCGAGAGCGACAAAGGTCCGCGCCGGCGCTACTACGCCATAACTCCGATCGGCGGAGCGCTTCTCGTCGAGCGAGAGCAG
>CAZRUC010000056.1:0-9747 GCA_964603175.1 uncultured Anaerolineaceae bacterium | reverse complement strand
TTGTAGCCCTTGGCGAAGTCGATGGCGTTCGGGTCAGTGTCCTGGCCGCCGTCGAGTGTGTAGACCTGCGGGCTCTTGACGCCCCAGGCCGTAACGCAATCCATGAAGCCCTGTCCGATGAGCTTGCCGACCTGAACGTTGTCGAAGCTGACGTAGTAGGTCTTGGTGCCCTGGAAAGTGGCTCGGTCATAGCTGATGTAGGGGATGCCGGCAGTGGATGCCAGCGTCTGGATCTGCAGGCCCGTCGGTCCGTCGAGCGGGTCGACGAGGAGGACCTTGGCCCCACCGGCGATCATCGACTGGGCGATCGCGACCTCAGTGGTCGTGGTGCCCGAGGCGTTCTGGATCTTGAACTGGTCGGCAGTGTAGCCGGCAGTCGTGAAGGCCTTGGTCAGATAGGGGAGGTCATAGCTGGTGTATCGCGCCGACGTAGTGACGTCGGGGAGGATCACGCCGACCATGCCGGATCCGGCCGTGGTGACGCTGGTGAGCTGGGCCATCGCGGTGAAGGCGGCGTCGAACGAGCTGACGCTGAGACCCGACGCAGCGGCCGACGCCGAAGCGGAGGCCGACGTCGAGGCCGACTCAGAGGCGGGGGCGGAAGACGCCGGGGCCGTGGTCGCCGTGGGCGGCGCCGCCGTGACACTCGGAGACGGCGACGCGCCGGACGAGCAGCCCGCCACGATGGCGGCTACTGCGACGAACGATAGTGCGAACTTCTTGGTGTCCAAAATTGGACTCCTCCTGCTCAGTGGATGGGTGCCTCGGTGGCGATACGGTCTTGTCGGCCGCGTCCTAGAGGCACGTCAATATGGGGATCAGGGCGCACCCTGAACACTCATGACTTGCCGTCACCTCCTTGCGTTGGCCGGGATTGGGCTCCACCCAGGCAACCACGCGGTGGAGCGCCGCCGGACTCGGCGACGAGGGACTGCCCCTGCAAGTTCGTGCAGCCTCACCTCCTTGGCTGTGCGGCCTGGGTTTGTGGTCGCTCGACGCCGGGCGTCCACCGAGAACGCCACCGGTCGGGATCGACCCGAACGGAATCGCCCGACAGAGGGACGATGGTCGGGTCGTAGATGGTCGGAGCCAGGGCCAGCTCGGCCGCGCCGAGCAGGAGCGTATTGGCACCGAGAAGGGCAGTCGTCAGTTCGACCATGGCGCGCGGCGCCGGCATCGCCCGAGAGTCGAGCTCGCGGACGACGGCCTCCCTGACGTAGGGGAAGATGCGGGCGAAGAGTCCGCCCAGGGAAACCCTGGTCGGGTTGAAGACGTTCACGAGGCCGGCCAGCCCGATACCGAGCCAGCGGCCGGATTCGGCCAGGGCCGCGAGAGCGACTTTATCGCCCCGATCGGCCGCCGAGAGCAGGTTGGCGAGGGCGAGTGTGCCCCCCAGAGGATCCCGACCGGATCGGCGCAGGAGGGCTTCCTCGCCGACCTCGGCCTCCCAGCAACCGCGACTGCCGCAGTGACAGAGACTGCCGTTGGGATCCACAGTGAGATGGCCAACCTCGCCCGCGTAGCCGGCAGCCCCGGCCAGCGCGCGTCCACCGACGACGAAGCCGGCGCCGATGCCGCCCTCGCCCCAGAGGCAGATGAAATCATCCGAGCCGCGGCCGGATCCTCGCAAATGCTCCGCCGACGCGGCCAGGTCGGCGTCATTGCCTACGAACACCGGGACATTCAAATCGCGAAATCGGTGGCGGATGAGATCGCCCATAGGTACGTCTCGCCAGCCGAGATTTGGGGCGTGATGCAGGTGCCCGTCCTCGGCTCTTACCGCACCGGGTATCGATACGCCGATTGCTACGATGCGCGGCCCGTCATCCACCCGATCCAGAAGCGGTCCCACAAGCCCGTGAAGCTCGTCCACGATCTCAGCGGGGTCCGTGTTGGCCAGGGAGCGGTCGCGTCTCGTGGAATCGATCATGGAGCCGCCAAGACCAATTACGGCAGCTCCGATCCAGTCGGTAGAGAGGTCTACCGCGAGTGCGCCCGGCCCGTCTCGCCGCAACTCGACCACAGGCGAGGGCCGGCCCGGTGCCTGCGGGAGACGCTTGGTCCGGCTCCGTTCCCAAACCAGACCACGGGCGGCGAGTTCGCCGATGAGGGACGCGACGGTGCTGCGGTTGAGCCGAAGCTCAGTCGCCAACTCGGACCTGGACAGTGGACCACCGAGGTGAAGCTCTCGAAGCATCCGGCTCAGATTGCCTTGCCGGATCTCCGCTTGAGCGACGCCACCTTCGCCACGTATAACCATGGGCTGTCGTTCCCTGTTGGGCAGTTCAGGCAGAACGAACGATTGATTGGGCGCGCAACAAAACAAACTCGTTTCGCCGAGCGTACAACAAATACCCCGAGAACGCCAAGACCCTGTTCCAAAGCCGAGCGCGGCCGGGCCGGACGGAGCCGCCCTCAAGCGCTACACGAGGCGGGCAAACAGCTCGTTGCTCAGAAGGCGTCCGCGAACGGTGAGGCGGAGCCGAGGCTCACCGTCGATCTCGAGCCGCTCGACCAGCCCCGAGTTCACGGCCCAGTTCCGTACCTGCGCGAAGGGCGGTTCGTCGGCCTGCGCGGCCGAAATCCCGCGGTCGAGCCGCAGCGCGAGGACCAGACGCTCTCCGGCAGCTGTGGCGCCGTCCACGCGTTCCGAGCCACCCGGCGGGAGAACCCCGGGTCCTTCCCGCGGAACGAGCGCCGCCACGTACCGATCGAGCCGGGCGGCGTTCCAGCGCCGCACAGTCCCGTCGAAGGCGTGTGCGCCGGGCCCGACGGCTTCGTAGGGCCGGCGCTCCCAATACGCCAGGTTGTGGCGGCTCTCGAAACCCGGGCGGGCCCAGTTCGAAATCTCGTAGCCCCGCCAGCCGTCGGCGGCCAGCAGCTCATAGGCCAGCTGGTACTCATCGGCGGCCCGATCGTCGCTCTGCTCTCCCCCGGCCCGCTCGCGCCACTTGACCGCGCCTGCGGTGGCCGGCAGGTGGTCGCCGGTCTCGCCGGTCAGGCCTTCGGCCTCGGGGTCGTCGAGGGTCAGCGCGTACAGCGAGAGGTGGTCGGGGTTTAGAGCCAGCGCCCCGGCGAGCGTCCCCTCCCAACTCACCAGGGATTGGCCTGGCACGTCATAAAGGAGGTCGAGGCTGATGGACGTGAAGCCCGCCACCCGGGCCTCGGCCACCGCCGCCGTGACGTCTTCCGGCGAGTGGCGCCGCCCCAACCGGCGGAGCTCGCCGGCGTCAAGGCTCTGAGCGCCGAGCGAGAGCCGGTTCACTCCGGCTGCGCGGAACGCGCCGAGATCGCCGCGTTCGTCCGTGCCCGGGTTGGCCTCGAGCGTCACCTCCGCGTCGGGCGCGAGACCGAAGCGCGCTCGGACGATGTCGAGCAACTCCGCCAGGCGCTCGCCCGGAATAAGCGACGGCGTACCGCCGCCGAAGAAGACGGATCGCAGCGCCGGGCGCGCGGAGCCGTGGCGAGCGTCCAACGCATCGGCCCGAAGCCCAAGCTCCGCTGCCAGCGCTTCGTACAGCCGCTCTGTTTTCGCCCGGGGACCGCGGGCATCCGCGCCGGCATACACGACAAAGTCGCAATACGGACAGCGCGACACGCAGAACGGAACGTGGATGTAGAGCGCGACCGGCGGCTCGGGCCCGGCGGCTCCAGGCGGCCCGACAGGCGCGGCTTCCTCTTCGAACTCGCTCACGTTGCCGCCGTCAGACCCGCCCGTTCACTCGCCGGTGGCCCGCCGCGGCGAGCGTCCGCGCCTTACTGTGGCGGGCTCGTCCGAGGTGACGTCGACGGGACTCGGGGCGGCGAGAACATCGTCTTCGGTGTGCGACCACGGCGTCTCCGCCGACCCGAGGTTCCGGGGCTCCGGGAGCGGCGCGCTCACGGCCGCCGGCATCCGGGGCTCGATCAGGCCGAGTGGCTCGGCCCCACGCCCGACCTGGAGAAGCCGACGAGCATCCTGCCAGCCCTCGGGTGCCCGGCGGCGCCCCTCCAGCTCTTCCGGTTCGCGGCCTCGGAGAGTGACCTGGCCTGCATGACCTGTGCACACGAAGAGCGCGAACGAGGTGACGGCGTGACCGAGGATGGCCGCGCCGATGCCACCCGTGTTCAGCGTCGCCCAGCCCGCTCCCAAACCGATTCCCAACGCCAGCAGAAGCATGTAGGGATGCCGCCCCGCCGCGCCCAACCGGGTCACCAGCACGTATATGACCGCCTGCAGGACAACGGCGGTGCCGCCCGGAACGCCGATCGTTACCAGGGTTCCGAGCAACGCGCCACGGAACACGGCTTCGTCGATGACCGAGGTGGCGAGGACATTCAGGCCCGCGCCGGGATAGGCCCTGGCGGGAGGAAGTCGCAGGTCGCCGTATCGGAACCATGCGAACGCACCCGCCTGCGACGCCCCGAGCACCGCCAGGACGAACCCGAAGACAAGGACGTCTTCGCGGTGACCGCTCACCAGGTACAGGTCGTCGTGCGGATACGGGTGGACCAGGTAGATCGCCGCCACGAGGCCCAAGCCGAGCACGTACCAGGAGAGTCGCGTCCAGAAGCCTGTCCGGAAACGGCTCTTGGGTTCGTCGTATTCGGCGGCACCGAACTTCTCGGCCTCGAACCTGAGCAGCACCAGCAGCATGAAGAAGCCGCCGGCAACGGCGATCCGAACGGTCTCGATCACCTCAGACCTCGTCCATTCGGAGCACGGCCAGGAAGGCTTCCTGCGGTATCTCCACCGACCCGACCCGCTTCATGCGCTGCTTGCCCTCTTTCTGCTTTTCCAGCAGCTTCCGCTTGCGCGTAATGTCGCCACCGTAGCACTTGGCAAGTACGTTTTTCCGCATCGCCGCGACGCTCTCCCGCGCGATCACATTGGAGCCGATCGCAGCCTGGACCGCGATTTCGAACATCTGGCGCGGGATCAGGCCGCGCAACCGATGCACCAGTTCCCGGCCGATGGCCTGGGCGCGGTCGCGATGGACGATGACGGACAGCGCATCCACCGGCTCGCCCGCCACGAGAACGTCCACCTTCACCAGGTTCGCCGCCCGGTAGCCGATCTCCTCATAGTCCATCGAGGCGTAGCCCTGGGTTCGAGTCTTGAGCAGGTCGTAGAAGTCGACGATCACCTCGGCCAACGGCAGCTCGAAGTTGAGCATGACGCGCTTGGGGTCCAGATACTCCATGCCGAGAAAACTGCCGCGACGGTTCTTGGACAGTTCCATCAGCGTCCCGATGTAGGTCGAGGGGGTCACGACGCCGAGCTTGACCCAGGGCTCCTGGATCTCCTCGATCTCGCCGGCGTTGGGCATCTTGGACGGGTTGTCGACGTCGACCACGCCCTGGTTGTTGATGAGCACGACCTTGTACGAGACCGACGGGGCGGACGCGATCAGCTCCTGGCCGAACTCGCGCTCCAGCCGCTCCTGCACGATCTCCATGTGCAGAAGGCCGAGAAAGCCGCAGCGGAACCCGAAGCCGAGGGCCACCGAGCTTTCGGGCTCGAACGAGAAGCTCGCGTCATTCAGGTGGAGCTTCTCCATCGCGTCTCGGAGGACCGGATAGTCGGACCCGACGATCGGATATATGCCGGCGAAGACCAGGCTCTTGGCCGGCTGGTACCCGGGCAGCGGCTGCTCGGCGTGGGCCGCGGCGGTCGTGATCGTGTCGCCGACCTGGGCATCGCGGACGCTCTTGAGGCCGGTGGCCACGTAGCCGACGTCTCCCGCCCGCATCTCGGTCACGGGCACGAGTTGAGGGCGGAAATAGCCCATCTCGACGAGCTCGGCCTCGGCGCCCGATCCCATCAGCCGGATGGTGTCGTGCTCATGCAGCGTCCCTTGCGCCAGGCGTACGTAGACGACGACGCCCTTGTAGGAGTCGTAGTGCGAATCGAAGATCAGGCCCTGAACCGGGGCGTCCGGATCGCCTTTGGGCGGCGGCACCCGCTGGACGATCGCCTCGAGGATCTCGGCCACGCCGGTTCCGTCTTTGGCCGAGGCGAGCAGCACTTCTTCGCGAGGCATGGCCAGGACGTTTTCGAGCTCGTCGATGACTTCATCGATCTGAGCCGACGGCAGGTCGATCTTGTTCAGGACGGGGATGATCGTCAGGTTCTGCTTCAGGGCAAGGTGGACGTTGGCCAGGGTCTGGGCCTCGATCCCCTGCGTTGCGTCCACCACGAGGATCGCTCCCTCGCAAGCCTGGAGGCTGCGGCTGACCTCGTAGCTGAAGTCGACGTGCCCGGGCGTGTCGATCAGATTCAGCCCGTAAACGAGGCCGTCCGCGGCCGTGTATTCGAGGCGGACCGCCCGGGCCTTGATCGTGATGCCGTGCTCTTTCTCCAGGTCCATGGAGTCGAGCATCTGGTTCGACATCTGGCGGGCGTCGACGGTGTGCGTCAGCTCGAGCAGTCGATCGGACAGCGTCGTCTTGCCGTGGTCGATGTGGGCAATGATCGAGAAATTGCGCAGTCGCTCCTGCGGAATCAAGGGGTCCTCGGGAACCTGGCGGGTGCGATGTCGGAACGGCGCATGACGGCGGTGACCGCCGGAAGCGGGCGCGAGTTTAGCATGACCGCTCCCCGCTCAACCCAACCTGGACCGTCAGGGGTCCTGCCGAGGCCGCGGCGGCGAACTTCTACGGCTGGTAAATCTCGGCTGACGCTCCCGTAGCCTCCCCTCCCAGAACGAGGACCCGACCGTCCTGCAGCCGAACCGCAGCGTGGGGATAGAAGTTCATGATCGTGAATCCGTCCGAGTTCAAGACCATCGCACCTGTGGCGCCCGATGTGCCCGTTTGGGAGTTGTAGAGCCGGGCTCCCAGGTCGGTGAGGAACAGCACTCGGCCGTCCTGCAGGAGCGTCGCCGTTGCGATGGTGTGAGCGGTCGGCGTCGATTCACCTGAAACGAACTTGCCGGTCTTGGGGTCGTACAACTCGGGGGCAGCGAGTGGCGGCCAGTCCGCCTGGCCGCCCGCGATGAGGACTCGGCCGTCCGGCAGCAGAGTTGCGTTGGCCGAACTCCTGGCAGTGGCCATCGATCCGGTGGCGGTGAACTTGCCAGTCTTCGGGTCGTAGATCTCGGCCGAAGCGAGACTCGAGCCCGGTCCCGACCAATAGGTGCCGTCCGGACTGCCGCCCGCGACAAGGACGCGGCCGTCGGCCAGCAAAGTGGCGGCGTGGAACGCTCGACCGGTGGTCATCGAGCCGGTAGCGGTGAACTTGCCGGTCCTGGGGTCGTAGAGCTCGGCGGAGTCGAGCTGTTTGATCGGCGTGCTGGAGCCGTCTGTATTCATCGTCTGAACCGTGTTGTTGCCACCCGCGATCAGAACCCGACCGTCATTGAGCAGCGTGGCCGTATGGAAGCTACGGGCCATCGTCATCGACCCGGTGGCGGTGAACTTGCCGGTCTTGGGGTCGTACAACTGGACCGAGGCGTCGAACGCCGACCCGTCAGTGTTGGCTCCCCCGGCTACCAGAACCTCGCCGTCCTGGAGCAATGTGGCGCTGCGGCCCCATCGCACGTTCGGCATCTGTCCAGTCGGGATGAAGGCCCCCGTCGCCGGGTCGTAGAGCTGGGCAGCGAGCCCAGTGACGAGCACTCGACCGTCCTGAAGCAGGGTCGTCGTGGGAGTGTCTTCGTAGGCCAGCATCGAGCCCGTCAGGCCGAACGAACCGGGCGCGATGGTCCCGGAGGGGTATGCCGTGGAGTTGGAGAGCGCCTCCGCGTACCAGGCCAGGTATGAGTTGGGCTTGAACAGGTCGCTCAGCTGGCTCCAAGGAACCGTGAAGGCCGGCGTGCCAGATACGGCAGACCCGAGCTGCATCCAGCCGAAGGTCGTCTCCAGGCCGCTCCGCGTCGGCGCCCACATGGCGAAGTTCTCGGGCTTGGGCTCGTGCCCGGTCGTGGTCGCGTATTGCGGGTTGAACCACTGTGCGATCGAGGGATCCGCCCCGGCAGCCGTGTCCAGCCGCTGCAGCGCCGTCGCAGTGTTGGCGAACAGGTCCGAGATCGATATCCGGTTGCCGGTCTTGAGATCGTAGACCAGGACGTCGATGTACTGCGGCCCTGCATCGGCCCAGGGCGGGTTGTTGAACGAGTATTGGATCCGGATGCTCACGAACCCCGCCGACGGATCGGATTTGGGGCCGGCCGATGAGATGACCGCGAACGATGTAACCAGCGTAACGGTGTGCTCCGGTGCCAGGCCGTTCTGCGGGTCGGTGAACTCGCTCTTCAGTTCCGCGACACGGCTGTCGACCACCGCCGCGACGGCCGAGCTGATTCGGCCCCCGGCACTTCTACCCGGTGTCGCGACGAGGGGCTCGAAGAAGTCCCACTGGAGGTTCGCGGCCTTGTCGGTGCCGGTCCGCTGCTTCGTGCCGACCGTCGCATTGCCCGCGATCGCCACCGGAGACAACTTCGGGGCGGGCCGGAAGGTATACGTCGTCCAGGGGTCCGGGAAGGCCGAGTCGGTTGGGCCGGCGCTGGGCGAATCGGTCGGCTCGATCGAAGGCGACTGGCTCGCCTCTATTGACTCGGTCGCGCTCGACGAGATGCTCGCCGTCGGGGTTGCCGTCGGGTTCTCGCCGTTGATCGGGCCGTGCTGCGAAAGCCACAGGCCCGTGCCGGCGACGACGAGAAGAAGAGCCGCGGCGATCCCGACAAGGGCGCGACGGAACGAATTCGGACGAGAGCCCGTCGCGGTGCGCGGCAGCGTGGCCTGGACGAAGGCGCGGTCGCGGACGAAGCGCCGTAGTTGCGTCGTGGCGTCCGGCTCCGAACCGTCCTGGAGCGCCCGGAACCGCTCGGCGATCTCCTGGTCGTTGATTGGCTCGCTCATTGGACGCCTCCTGCCGCCTGTCGCTCGGCCGCTTCTCGCAGGGCTCGGAGCGCGTAATGAAGCTTCGACTTGACCGTTCCGGCCGGCATCCCCAGCCGTTCTGCTATCTCGTCGACCTGGAGGTCGCGCCAGAACCGCAGCAGGACGATGGCCCGCTGATCGGGATCGAGCACGCCGACTATGCGATCCACCTCGACGCGGGCCAGTGCGGCGGCGAACGGGTCGGTGCCGTGGACGCCGATCCCTTCGTCCAGCTCGACGAAACGGATCGTGCGCCGCCGCCGGAGCCGATCGCGGCAGACGTTGACCACGATCCGATCGAACCAGGGCTCGAACCGTTCGGACTCGCGGAGCTGGGCCCAACCTTGCCAGCCGCGGACGATCGCCTCCTGGACGGCATCTTCGGCATCCGGGGCATTGCCCAGGATGTAGCCGGCGAGGCGGTAGGCGTCGTTGAGCCGGCGATCGACCAGCTGGCCGAACGCGTCAGCGCGGGAGTCTGCCTGGACCTCCGCGGAAATCACTGCCCCACTCCCTCAATCCCTCTGCTCGACCTGGTTCGAGTCGCCATTTCCTCGTCGCCGTATCTTGACGAACGACCGGAGCGTTTCGTTCAGGCGATTATGGGCGGCGGCCCGCCACGCTGGCGCCCGGGACAGCCACCGATCTCCGTCCCCGCCAGCCGGCATGCCGACGGGATCGAGTCGAGACCTCACAGTCGTTTCTGCCCAAGCCCGTGTACCAGTCCGACCAACCGCCTGTGTTTCGAGAGCCGCCGCCCAGCTGGTGGGCAGATACGACATGCGGGCAGCCCGACGAACTACTGACCGGTCCATCTTGCCCATCCCAAGGGCAGAAGCGACGTTGGGGCGGCGATACGTGGCCCCATGTCGACCCGAACGGCCG
>CAZRUC010000055.1:0-9811 GCA_964603175.1 uncultured Anaerolineaceae bacterium | reverse complement strand
TCCTCGTGGAGCGTGCAGCAGGGCTGCTGGTGGTTGTAGCGCTGCAGGTCCACGCCGTTGTAGATGAGGCTGACCGGCGCTCCGACGCGACCCTCTTCGCGAATCTTGTGGTCGATGGCCTTCGAGACCACGATCAGCCGGTCCATCAGGGGCGTCAGCTGGCGCAGGGTCTGTCGGTCCTCGGCGCAGCGGATACGGCTCGAATGGACCGTCGAGATGACCGCCGGACGCCGGCAACCCTTCTCGCCGAGGAGTAGGGCCGCTCGCGTCCCGACGACTTCGGCCCGATACATGTGGTTGTGAACTATCTCCGGCTGGAACGGGGCCAGCTCATCGGCCAGGGCTCGGACCGCCATCCGATCGTCGGGCTCGTCGATGACCGTTACCTCGACGCCGGCCCTCTGCAGTCGGCGGACGCTGCTCCCGTGCGACAGCGAGACGACCCGCACGTCATAGCACTCAGGATCGAGGCGGGTTACGAGCGAGTAGACATGCTCCTGTGCTCCGCCGTTCGTACCCGTCGCGAGGACCTCGACGACGCGCACCCTGCCGCCATCGGCCGGCTGTCGATCGATCGTCTCCTGACAGGGCTCCAACTCCTGGGCGCCCATCTAGCGATCCTCCGCAGTGGGGGTCTCAGCCATCTTGCCGGCTTCGGTCCTCTGCACCAGCAGACGTTCGATCGGCTCGTCCACGGCGCCCCATTCGTACTTGTAGGGCTCGTTGCCGCGCAGGAAGTCGAGGCGGGTGCGGCCGAGCTCGATAGCTCGCTGGATGTAGGAGGCGACCATGACCACTCCGGGCGAAAGCTCTCGGGCATCCGGATCGACGCCCGCGTTGTAGTAGTACTTCGTTTTTCCGTCGTCGAAGGTTACTCCGGCGGCGATCCTGCGTCCGCCGATGGTAAGGAAGCACAGGTCGAGGACGCCCGTCGGCGCGCAGCTTTCGAAGAGGCCGGCGAAGAAGCGACGACTTGCCGCACCACCGGCGGTGGGTGGAAAGAGCCCTTCGGCGCCCCAGCGCTTCTGGTGCAACTCCACGAAAGCATCGAGGTCGTGGATGGGGTCGGCCGAAAGCTCCAGGGCGATCCGGCCGGCCGCCGAGGCCCGTCGGATCTTGCGACGGACCTCGTGGCGCTCCTTTTTCTCGAGCGTGTCGAGGTAGCCTTCGAAGTCCAGGCCGGCAGGGATAGTCAGCACCGGGCAGACGTCCTCGCGCTCGCGAGTGACCAGCCAGCAAGAATCGGTGGCCTGGTTCTCAAAAGCGGCCGCTAGCGCGTCGACCGCCGGATCCCCCGCTCGCATTCGGCGCAAGTCCACCACGTCCCAGCGCGAGGGGTCCTCCGCAGCGAGGGCCGCGGCAATAGCCTCACAGGCGCCGGCAAGATCCTCGGGTGCGGCTAGAACCGTGGCGTAGTCGGCGTGATACGAAGCCCCGAAGAAGACCGCGGTGGCAGACTCCGGCACGGGTCGCAGCGCCGCACCAGCTTGATGCCGAAGGATGGTCCTGGCAGCCACATCGCCGGGCTCGAGTTCGTGGCGATGCATGAGCGGCGCGATCGCGACTATCTCCGAAGGATCGGACTCGTCACGGACCACGAGGGTCTGATCGTGGGCGGAGGCGCCGTAAGCGTCCCACCAGGCTCGCTGAACGCAGTGGCGCGAGAACGGCGTGGTCCATGGCGTTCGCGCGGCGAGGGCATCCCAAATCTCAGCGGGGATGGAGTCGAAGCCTTGCCGGCTGGCGGCGAGACGGCGAGCCCCGGCGGCCGGGGGATTGGGTGTGCGCTCCAGACAGGCAGTATCGCTGTCGGGCAGGGATGGGACGGTCACCAACCGAGAATATCACCACTCGGGCGAGCATCCATGAACAGGTGTAGCGGGCCCAGGCCCCGGATCGGGCTCGAGACTGCGCTAGAGGAGCTGGTAAGCCCAATAAGTGCCGATGGCATTGACGATCAGACCGAAGGCAAGCGCCAGCCACCAGAACAGTCCCGCGCGGCGCCGCGCCAGAACCGTCGCACACAGGGCCACGGCGAACGGGATCGCATCGAGTGCGTAGCGGAACCCGTATTGCAGCCAGCCGCCGCCGTAGTACAGCAGGACCGGGATCATCACCAGCACGAACGCACTCGCCAATCCCCAGGACAGGCGACTGCGCCAGTCGGCCCGCAGTGACAGAAGTAGAGCCGGGCTCGTGATCAGGATCGACATCCCCAACCCATCGGGTTTGAACCACGGGAAATCCGGGATCATCTGGGGGGTATGGAGGATGAAGTAGTCCCAGTTCTGGGGCAGATGCGAGACCGAGAAGAGGCCCTGATCGCGGACCGCCGCAAGCCACGGGGGCAGCGTCGCTTCCAGGTATCCCGAATCCAGGGGTGAGCCAAAACGGACCCAGTTGAACCAGAAGAAGAAGGCGATCGCAGGCGCCACACCGATAACGAGGAGCGCCCAATCGCGGGCGATCGTCCGCCGGCCGACCCAGGTTCGAATCGACCGGTCGAATGTCAGCACAAAGGCGAAGAACGGACCGGCGAACAAGATCGGCGGTCTCGTCAGGAACGCGGCTCCGAGCAGCAAGCCGATTAGCAGCGGCCTGCGACGACCGAAGGTCTCGATCAGCGCCAGCAAGGTGAGCATCGTGGCGATCAGATGGCTCGTGTGCCAGACGCCGCCGCGAACCGTCACCCACCAGATCGCGGTGCTGAAGCCCAGCAGCAGCCCCAGCCACAGGAGATCTCGGCGTCGCTCGACGCCGAGGCGGCGAGCCATAGCCCAGACGAGACCGACATCGACGGCGGCCAGAATCGAGTTGATCACCGGCTCGTACTGGTGGGCGGTCTGCGGCGAGACGAACACCATCAGCGGCATGAAGAAGATCGAGGGGAACGGCGCGAACGGGACGTAGAAATAGCCGTTCCAGGGAATCACGTCGTTCGCGCCCAGCGGCGCGGTCAGCCCGGTCTGGCCGTGCAGGAACGCATTCGACAGATAGAAGATGTCGGGCCTGCCGGCGTCGAACCCGGCCGTGTACCAGAAGGCGATCCCGGCGGCAATAGTCGCGATGATGCCGAGCGGAATCGGCCTGGTCAGCCAGGTCAACACCCGGCCGACCGGGCTCGAAGCAACTCGAGCGGCGAAGGCCGAAGCCAGGCCGAAACCTGGGAATCGATCCACGGCGTCGCGTAGGCCTACGCCGGTTCCTGCAGGGGTGCTTCTGGGTTCGCTCATAGAACGCTCATTCTGCCGCGATCGGCGAAGAGGCGAGTGACATTCGCGCGCTACCTGCGCGACGCTCGACCAGGGCCTCGAGCAGCAGGACCGCCAGGCAACCAAAGAAGGTAATTGGGATGCTCGAGGCGGCCCACCACACGGTCTGTTGCCCGTCCGCCAACAGCGCGATCCAGCCTACCAGCGGGAACACGACCGCCCAGGTTCGGCCCCGGGTGACCAACCACGCGGTCGGCAGTAGCAGGAGCACGGCGTAATGGTCGCGCAACGGCGAGGAGATCAGCTGGCTTGCCACGATCGTGACCTGGAGGCTCGCAACCGGGGATGCGAACCGCCACGCGGCCAGGAGCGCGGCCACCGCAGCCGCAGACGAAGCGAGTTGCAAGGCCGTCGCCATGCTCTCCGAGGCGCCGGCCTGGTACGCGACAGCGCCGGGCGCGAAGTTGTGCGGCGTGGTCAGTGCCCCGCCCAAGCCGCGGAGCAGGTCCACATAAGCCGACCATGCTCCAATGCCAGTGACTAGGGTCGCCGCGGCGGCCAGCGCCACTGTCGCGGAGATCCCGATCGCCGCCGCGCGGTACCGTCCCGTGGCGATCGCCCATACCGCCAGCAACCCCGGTTGAACCTTGACCAGCGCACCTACGGCCGTCGCGGTGCCCACCACGCGAGCGTCGTCCATCCAGCGCCATGCCGCCGCGAACCCGAGGAAGAGTATCGGCTCCACCTGGCCGAGCTTCACCGCGTAGAGCAGCGGCCAGTTCAGGGCCCCGAGGATCACGATCAGCCAGCGCACGTCGCGCCGCGCCGGCAGCAAGGCCACGCCGGCGACAAAACAGAGCGCCATTGCCACGCACCATAGGCCCGCGGCAGCTCCCCCGAGAGATAGCCACGGAACGAGTGCCACCGCGAATGCGGGGGGGTATGTGTACGTCCCAGGACACGTCCCGACGTTGATCGAGAAGACGTTGTCGTAGATGGCCTTGCCGTCGAGCAGGTTTCGCGCCGCCCCCGCGTAGCAGCCGTAGTCGTACCCGAGGGTATTTCCCGCAGTCCCGAGGAACAGGCCGACCATGGCGACCAGGAGCACGATCGAACCGACGGGCACGAAGAGATCGGCCGGCTTCAGCCGCGCTGCTGCCGTCGATTCGTCGCTCACGGCCGACGCGTAGTCTCGATCGACGCCGCGTCGCCGAGGCGTCCGATTCGGCCGTGGACGAACCTGATCCTCACCAGATCCCAGCCGACTCGGACGGCCAGTCGAGGCCGAGCGCACATTCGCGAGCCGCGCCGGTCCGCCCAGGCTATCGGCACGACCGCAAGGCGGTATCCGCGCCGCCGAGCGATGTAGATCATGTCGGCGTCGAAGACGATGCTCGTTATTCGCAACCGGCCGAAGAGGTCACGGGCCGCGTCGCGCCGGAAGCCCTTGAAGCCGCACTGAGTGTCGCGGATCGGGCCCGTGACCCAAAGCTGCGCCGCATAACGGAACAGTCGCCCAACGAGCCGGCGGAAGCGCGGTTGCGAGGCCCGCATGTCCGAGCCGTCCGGCTGGATGCGGCTGCCGAGAGCCACGTCCGCGGTCGCGAGAGCCGCGACCAGCCGCGGGAGCTGGTCGGGCGGCGTCGCCATGTCGGCATCGGCAAAGACCAGCAGCTCACCCTCGGCAACGAGCATTCCGGCACGGACTGCGCTGCCTTTGCCGCCGTGGGGAATGGACATGAGCCTGACACTCGGCGTCTGGGCGGCGGCGTTCGCAGCGGCGTCGGTCGCAACATACTCAGGTCGGGCCCGGACCAGATCGGCCGTGCCGTCGGTGCTGCCATCGTCGACGACGAGGATGTCGACGCGCTCCGGCATCTCGCCTTCGGGCGCAGAGCGCAAGTAGCCGACGAGCTCGTCGAGCGCCGGCCCGAGTCGCGACTCTTCGTTGTAGGCGGGCAGGACGATGCCCAGGCTCGTGAAGACCATGAGCGCGAGTGTATCGGTGGACCGCCCGCTTCGTACCGCCGGGCCACCGTCACCCAGGCGACGGAGCTCCGATAGGTCGTTCGTACCGGTGGAGTGGGACCCGGCCGATGCTACGCTGCACCGACCGTGCGGATTCCGATGGCCCTTTACGGGCTTGCCTTCGTTGTTCGGGCGCTGCTGTTCGCCCTCCACCCCGATGCCGCCTACCCCGATTCGTACTACTACGTCGATGTGGCGCGTTCGATCCAGGCCGGCCACGGCTTCAACATCGATTTCATATGGTCGTTCGTGGACGTAGGGGGCCGGATTCCCGCCAACCCGACGCTGCCCATTCCGAGCAACGCCCACTGGATGCCTCTCGCCTCGATCGTACAGCTGCCGACCATGTGGCTCCTGGGTCCGACACCGCTCGCATCGGCGATTCCGTTTCTTCTCATCGGGGCGCTGGCGGCACCGCTCACGTGGCTGATCGCTCGCGAAATGGGAGCGGGCAATAACGTGGCGCTCGCGGCCGGCGTGGCCGTGGCGATCCCGGCGGCCGCCACGATCTACATGGCTCAGCCGGACAACTTCTCTCTGTACCAGCCTCTGGGCGTCGCCGCGATGTGGCTCGCAGCTCGCGGTCTGCGGGGTCACCGAGGCTCGTTCGCGCTGGCCGGCCTGGCGGTCGGGCTGGCGACTCTGGCTCGAAACGACGGAGTGCTCCTGGGCGCCGCCGTCGGCCTGGCGTTCGTGTGGGATCGATGGCGATCCTGGCGTTCAAAGGGCGGTCGCGTGCCGAACATCCCCTGGCGATACGCGTTCGCTTGCCTGGGGCTGTTCGTGGTCGTGATGGCGCCCTGGTACCTGCGGCAGCTGGCCGTGTTCGGCAGCTTCTCGCCTTCGTCCACTTCGGGCCGGATCCTGCTGATCGCCAACTATGAGCAGCTGAACAGCGTTACGAGCGATACGTCGCTCGGGGCGTTCCTCGGTCAGGGGATCGGGCCGCTCGTCACCAGCCGCGTCCTGGGACTCGTTTCTGCCATCCAGATCTACTCAGTCCTCGCATGCTCGGCCGTTCTCGTGCCGTTCGCGATCGTGGCCGCCTGGGCACGCCGCCGATCGATCGATTTCGGCCCGTTCTTCCTGTACGCGGGCCTGCTCTTCGCAGCTTCGGCGCTGCTGTTCGCGGTCCACGTTCCCTACGGGACCTTCCTCCACTCGGCCGTAGCGCTGGTTCCGTTCACCTTCATCCTCGGCATGGAGGGCGTGGTCATCGTCGTGACGTGGATCGCCCGCCACCGGCGTGGCTGGGAAGAAGAGCGCGCGGCGCGCATGTTCCTGATCGCGGCCGTGGGAACCGTGATCCTCAACGCCGCCGTCTTCACCGTGGTCGTGAACAAGGCCTGGAACTCCGAGAGGGACGGCCTGATCTCGGCCGGACAGGCCATCGACGCCGCCGGAGCGCGAACGTCCGACCTGGTGCTCAGCGCCGATCCTGGCGGTGTCGAGTACTTCACCGGTCGCGGCGGAGTCATGACCCCCGAGGACTCCCTCGATGTCATCCACCACGTTGCCGACGTCTACGGCGTCCGCTGGCTCGTCCTGCAGCGGAGTCAGATCGTGGCCTCGATGGCGCCGGTGCTCGAGTCGAAGGGAAGGCCGACGTGGATCGGGGCGCCGATCTACGTCCTGCCGTACGACGGGCCGAAGTCGGGCGATGCCGCGGCTGATGCTGCGCCCGCGATGGCCGTTTACCCGGTCTGCACGACGCCCTCCGACACTCGCTGCCTGGGCGTGGCCGGCGCGGTCCCATGAGCCGCCGCGAAGCCTGGCTCAGCGCCGCTGCCATCTTAGTCCTGGCGGTGGTCGTGCGAGCCATCGCGGCTGCCGCGGTCGCGTTCCCCGTCCCCGAGGACACGGCCTACTACGCCGGCGTCGCCCGCAACCTGGTCGATGGCAGAGGCCTGGTGAGCGACGCCCTGTGGAGCTACCAGACGCAGCCCCTGGTCGTGCCGCGGGCCGCGTTCGAAGTGTGGATGCCTTTGCCGAGCCTACTGGAGGCGGTCCCGATGTGGTTCGCGGGGGCCGCCAACTGGTTCCGAGCGGCGCAGGTCGTGTCGGTGATCTCGGGCGGTGCCGTGGCCGTTCTTGCGTGGCGCCTGGGTGCGGATGTCGCCGCGGAAATGGACCTCCCTCTGGCACGCGCACGAACGATGGCCGTGGGCTCCGGGATCGCCGTCGGCTTCCTGGGACCGCTGGTCGTATTCGGGGCGTTTCCCGACTCCACGGGGCTCTTCGCGGCCCTGTCGCTGGCCGCGTGCCTGTTGATGACGCGGATTGCGGCTCGACCGGGAGCCCGCCTCGATCCCCGCCTCATCGTTCTCGGACTGCTGTTCGGGCTTGCGGCGCTGACGCGGAGCGAAGCTGTCTGGCTTGGCCTGGCTTGGGCAATCGTCGTCTGGCTGAGGAGCGACGCCAGCCTCGACCGCCGATCCCGCCTCTACCTCGTGCTCTTGCCTGCGGCGATCGCGGCCCTCGTCTATGCGCCATGGGCCATCCGCGACTGGCTCGTCTTCGGAACCCCAATACCCGGGCAGACGCTCGCCAATGCCCTCTCGGTCAACGGCTTCGACATCTTCGCTTACCAGAACCCGCCGAGCCTCGCCCATTACCTCGCGCAGGGGCCGGCGGCACTCATGGGCATGCGCCTGGCAGGCACTGCCCACAACCTGTTCAGCGTGATAGTGATCCCGACGTTCCCCATCGGCGTGATCGGCCTGCTTGCCCTGCCCTGGACGGCGAGATTCTCCGCGTTGCGTCCGCTCGCATTGACGGCGGCGTGCACTTTCGTGGTGACCAGCCTCGTCTTCCCGGTGAGCACGATATGGGGCACCTTCCTCCACGCCGCAGGTTCGATCTATGTATTGCTCACGGTGAGCAGCCTGATTGCGCTTGACCGCCTCATCGTTCGGATAGGCAGGATCCGCGGTTGGACCCGACCCGTGGCCTGGTTGGGTCCGGCCTTCGCGGTGGCGGTGTCGATCCCATTGCTCGCCGTTTCGATCGTCGCGGTCCAGCAGCAGTCGGGCGACGACCTGGCTCTGTACAACGCTCTGCCCACGGCCCTCGCGCAAGCCGGCGTGCCCCTCGCGGACAACGCCCCGATCATCACCAACAACCCGATATGGCTGGCAGAAAGCGCCCATCTTTCGACACTGGCCCTGCCCGAAGAGTCGCCCGAGGCCGTGCTGGCCCTGGCCCACCGCTTCGGAGCGAAGCTACTGGTTGTCACGTTCGACGACAGCAGGCAGTGGCCGGGAATCCTGGACAAAGCTGGGCCCGCGTCGGCTTGTTTCCGTGAGGTGTCGATAGCCGGCTCCGTGCTGGCGCAGGTACGCGTCTTCCGCGTCATCTGCCCATGAGAAGCGACCCGTATACTCCCGCTATGGACGCTGGCCGCGGGGGTCCGGAATCGCGCGAATTGCGCTTCGACGAGCTTTACGCCGAAGCGAAGTCCACGCTGGGCTACGGAGCCAACAACCTGCGCTCCGTTACCGAGCGCTACCGCGAATCCTATCGCGAGGTCTTATCCCGCTGGCACAGGATGCGGGACCAGCTCGAGTCCGCGGAGCGCGCCCCGGCACCGAACGCCGAGGGCGACGGCGCCGCCGCAGCCGCCGAGGCGGGAGCCGAGGACGCGCGGCAGAGGGTCATCAGAGGCGATGTCGACCGGCTCACCGGAGACCTGGGTCGCCACCAGCAGGAGCTCTCGAAGCTCGAATTGTCGGTCCGGAGCATGGAGAACGCCTGGCTGTTCCTGGAGCGCGGAGATGCCAGCTTGCTGGCGGAAGTCGCCGACTCAGGCCTGCCGACGGACCTCCAGATGCGCATAGTCCAGGCTCAGGAGGCCGAACGCTCACGGCTGGCCCAGGAAGTCCACGATGGGCCGGCACAGGCGCTTTCGAACGCCATATTCCAGGTCGAGTACATCGAGCGCGTGATCGGCGAGGACGTTCGGATGGCCACCAGCGAGCTCCGGTTCCTTCGGGAACTGCTGCGGCGCGAGCTTGGTGAGGTTCGGACGTTCATCAGCCAGCTGCGGCCACCCCTGCTCGACGAGCTGGGTCTGGACGGCTCGATCATGGACGCGGTCGAGAGCATGGCGGCCCTCACCGGGGCAACCGTGGAGACCCATCTGCGAGCGCCCGGCGATTTGCTCAATCCGACGCAGCAGACTGCGGTCCTGCGTATCGTGCAGGAGGCGCTTCAGAACATACGCAAGCATGCCGGCTCGAGCAGAACCCTGGTCTTGACCAAGCTTGATCAGGCCAGGTGGATCCTGGAGGTGAGCGACGAGGGCAAAGGTTTCGACGTCAGTGCGGTCGCCGCACGCGGGCGCCGCAACTTCGGCCTTCAGTTCATGCGAGAGCGCGCCGAGCTCATCGGTGCGAGATTTGAGGTTCGGTCACGGCCAGGAGGCGGGACGGTCGTCTGGCTGTCCATTCCAGTGGGAGAGGAGAGCGCATGAGTTCGATGGACTACGCCGGGCCGGAAAGGCGCCGAGGGGCGCCAGGTCGCGCCGGCGAGAGGACGACCATCCTTCTGGTAGACGATCACGCCCTGTTCCG
>CAZRUC010000054.1:7832-9882 GCA_964603175.1 uncultured Anaerolineaceae bacterium | reverse complement strand
AAAGGCCTGCTGACGGACAAGCCCAGGAATCGTCGAAACCGGCGTCTTGCGGCGCCGGTTTCTACCGGTCGGGGCGTTTGCGGCAACAGGCCGTCCCGATGGCGTCAGGCCCCGAGAACGACTCGCGCGATCTCCGGGTCGATGCCCTCGGCCAGCAGGACCGCGAGCCGATCGGCCGTCCGCTGAGCGAGCGGGCTGCCCCACGTGAACCGCGACGGTAGCGATCCCGGGTCGAACTCATCGAGACGTGACTGGCTGAAACGCGCCCGGTTGCGTTCGCAGGCGTTGCGGGTCAGATCGTCCTCGTTCTCGATGCCGTGGCCGGTGATGTAGAACGAGCCGACCTTGGCGACGATCTCGACCGGCCCCGTCCCGTTGGCGTAGAAGCCGAGCGCGGTCACGCAGTCACGGCCGAGCCAACCGGCGATGGCGTCGACGAGCACGGCCGACGACTTGGATTCGTGCCAGCCGTCACCGCGGACGATCTGGGCCACCGCTCGGCCCAAGTTCGCGGCTTCCTCTGAAACGAGGACGCCACGAAACTCGCGGTTGAGCGATGCGACCGCCTGGCTTGGCTTTACGGTCATTGTGTTCTGGCGCTGAGGCTGATCCACCGTTGCCACTCTAACTGCGGGCCATGTGCGGGATCACGCTACACGAGGCCTGCGCGCCGTCAAGTACAGCCTTACGGCCCACCCCACCGGTACTTTTGGCTTGAGGTCCGTGGCTCGACCGTCTTGCGCGTCCGTTGACCGCAGACAACCGCCTGTGCGTGGCACCGATTATCCCACCGGTGCTGCGCAACGCGGATGCTGATTCGACAACGAATTGCGGCGCCCGGCGCCAAGTCCAACCTAACCGGCAGCGCCAAGAGCGTCCGCAACGACCGTCTGTGCCTCGCCGATGATCTGGCTCAGGTGCTCTTCGCCCTGGAAGCTCTCGGCGTAGATCTTGTAGACGTTCTCCGTGCCGGAGGGCCGAGCCGCGAACCAGCCGTGCTCGGTGAGGACCTTGACGCCGCCGATCGGTGCGTCGTTGCCCGGGGCGCGGGTGAGGACCGCCGTGATCGGCTCGCCGGCGAGTTTGGTGGCCTTGACCTGGACGGGAGACAGGCGCGCCAGCACGGCCTTCTGCTCCGGCGTGGCGGGAGCGTCGATGCGGCGGTAGGCAGGGGCGCCGAACCGCGCCGTCAGCTCGTCGTACGCGACCGCCGGATTGTGCCCGCTCCGGGCCGTCAGCTCCGCGGCCAGAAGGCACGCGATCAGGCCGTCCTTGTCGGTGGACCAGACCGACGCGTCCCGGCACAGGAACGAGGCGCCGGCGCTTTCCTCGCCACCGAACCCGAGCGACCCATCCACGAGTCCCGATACGAACCATTTGAACCCGACCGGGACCTCGAGCAGCCTGCGACCGAGGTCGGCGGCGACACGGTCGAGCATGCTCGTGGACACGAGCGTCTTGCCGACTGCCACGTCCGACCGCCACTCGCGGTTTCGATACAGATACGCAACGGCCGCCGAGAGGAAATGGTTGGGGTTCATCAGCCCGGCCGCGCCGGCCACGATCCCGTGGCGGTCGGCGTCCGTGTCGTTGGCGAACGCGACGTCGAAGCGGTCCTTGAGCGCAACCAGGCGTGCCATCGCGTAGGGCGACGAGGGATCCATGCGGATGCGGCCGTCCCAGTCCACGGTCATGAAGCCGAAGGTCGGGTCGACGACCTCGTTCGTGACCGTCAGGTCCAGGTGGTAGCGATCACGGATGGCAGCCCAGTAGCCCACGCTCGCGCCACCGAGAGGATCCACTCCCAGGTGCAGCCCGGAACCGCGTATTGCCTCCATGTCCAGGACTCGCCCGAGGTCCGCCACGTACACGCCCGTGAAGTCGTACCGGCCGACCTCGGCGATCGCCTTTTCATAGGGCACGCGTCGGACGCCCGCAAGGCCGGCGCGCAACAGGTCGTTCGCCTCGTTCTGGATCGCCCCGGTTGCGTCCGTGTCGGCAGGACCGCCGTTGGTCGGGTTGTACTTGAAGCCGCCGTCCTCCGGCGGGT
>CAZRUC010000054.1:3058-7732 GCA_964603175.1 uncultured Anaerolineaceae bacterium | reverse complement strand
TCGGCAGGACCGCCGTTGGTCGGGTTGTACTTGAAGCCGCCGTCCTCCGGCGGGTTGTGTGAAGGCGTGACCACGATCCCGTCGGCGAGACCGTCGCTGCGGCCGCGGTTGTAGGTGAGGATGGCGTGCGAGATCGAGGGCGTAGGCGTCAGCCCATCGGCACTGTCCACCAGCACCGAGACGCCATGCGCGACGAGGACTTCGAGGGCGGTGCGGGTCGCGGGTTCGGAGAGCGCGTGACTGTCCTTGCCGATGAAGAGCGGACCGGTCGTTCCCTGGCCCTGCCGGTAGCGGCAGATGGCCTCGGTTGTGGCCAGGATGTGGTCCTCGTTGAAGGATCGATTCAGCGATGAACCGCGATGGCCCGACGTGCCGAACGCGACTGCCTGCGCGGGGATCCGAGGGTCGGGCTTGAGATCGTAATAGGCGCCGACTAGCCGGTCGACGTCGACCAGCATCGAAGGTTCGGCCGGCTTGCCTGCCCGTTCGCTAACTGCCACGCTCAGCTGCCTCCTCGACCCGATGCCCCAAACCGAATAATGCCCCGTCCGGCGGCTATCGAAGCGCCGCGGGACGTCCTTCGGGGCTCCGAGCCGGGCCTTCGTACGCCGCGGCCGCAGCGGCCTGGTCGTTGACCTCGGCACCCTGTGGCCGCAGGCCCATGCGAGCCGCCTGCTCGGCGTGGAGATGAGCCCGCAGCGGCTTCTCCTTCAGCGCGAGGGAGGTCAGGCATGCCAACGCTGCGGCGAGGACGCCGATCCACATCGAATTGGCGACCGCAATCGAGAAGGCTTCATGGAAGCCCGCGGTGAAGGCCGGTACGAGTTGCGCCGGAACGCTGGCGAAGAAGCTGGTGGGCGAGCCGCCGACTGACGTGAGCGAGCCTAGATCGAAGCCTGCCGGCGCCGTCGCCGGAACGGCCGCCGGGGGAGCTCCGGCGCCGAGGATCGAAGTCCGAAGCAGGTCCCAGCTCAGGTTGTTGCGGAAAATCGTGAACGAGATCGTGAGACCGACGCTGGTCCCGATCTGGCGCATGAGCGTCAAGTCGCTGGTGGCCGTCCCGAGCCGTTCGAAGGAGACGTCGTTCTGGACGATGAGAGTGAGGATCGCCATCGTGGGGCCGACTCCGATGCCGGCGACGATCATCCAGAACCACAGGAATAGCGTCGGAGTATCCGACCGCAAGTTCATGAAGAAGGCGAGCCCGATCGCCAGCATGGCCATGGCCCCGGTGATAAGCCACTTGTAGTGGCCCGTCCGGCTGACTATCTGGCCAGCCGCGATCGAACTGGCGATGAGGCCGAACAGGAACGGCAGGAGCAGGTATCCCGAGGCGGTGGTGCTGGCGCCCTGCACGATCTGGAACCACAGCGGCAGGAAGATGATCAGCGTCGAGAAGCCGAAGATGGCAAGGAATGTCGCCACCGCCGAGACCGCGAAGGTGCGGTTGCGGAAGAGGTCGAGCGGGATCATCGGTTCCTCGGCTCGTGTCTCGGCGAACAGGAATGCAACGAAGAAGACCAGGCCGATCGCGAAGGAGCCGACCACTGCCGGATCGCCCCAATTGCCGTTCTCGGCGAGGGTGAGGGCAATCAGAACCGGCACGATGGCGCCGGTAAACGTGATGACGCCGGGGATGTCCAGGTTGAACCGCGCCCCCTCCTTGCGGTGGGTCGGCAGCAGGCGACCGATGAGATACAGCGAGACGATCCCGATCGGCACGTTGACGAAGAAGATGTAGTGCCACGAGAGGGCGTCGGTCAAGACGCCGCCCAGGAACGGACCGACGAGGAATGCGACGCCGAAGACGGCACCGAACAGGCCCTGGTACTTGCCGCGCTCGGCCGGGGTGAAGAGGTCGCCGATAACTGCGAGGGAGATCGGGAACAGCGCGCCCGCGCCGAGCCCCTGGACGCCTCGGAAGAGGATCAGCTCCCACATCGTCTGGCTCAGCCCTGAAAGCACCGAGCCGATGAGGAAGAGAACGATGCCGACCACCAGCGCCGGCTTCCGTCCGAAGAAATCGGAGAGCTTGCCGTAGACGGGGATAGCGGCGGTGCTGGTCACGAGGTACGCAGTCACAACCCACGTATAGAGGTCGGCTCCCTTGAGCTGCGTCGAAATCTTGGGCAGAACCGGACCGACGATCGTTTGGTCGAGCGCGCCGAGGAAGAGGGCGAGCATGATCGCGCCCATGATCTCGAGCCGGGCCCGCGAACTGACCTCAACCGCGGGGTGAACCGTCTCATTCGTCATGGCTGTCAACTGATCTCCTTCAACATTTCGATCCGATCGCTCTCTCGTACAGCCTGGCGACGGAGTGGGGAGGATTGGTGAGCCGTAGACGGCTCGCGCCTCCACTTGGGGGACGGGGAAAGGCCGGGGGCCGCACGCGGTCCTACCCGCCTGTCTGTAGGGTAATTCTTACTAGAAAAGTCGGCATTCCGTCAAGTCTGGAACAGTCGTGCGCCACTGTGTGAGCGGCCGCGAGTCAGACGAATGCGGCCGAGGCGTAACCAACCGTTCGGCGGCGATCTCCACCCGCGTCTGCCGATGTGGCGGCGGCGAGGAGGTGCCCCTTGGTGGCTCCCATCTCCCGCAGCGCCGCCAGGAAGAAACGCACCGGGTCGATGCCGCACAGGCCGCAGACAAGGCCTGGCAGGTTCGCTCGGCGGAGGCCGCTCTCGACTGCGAGCAGCGCGTCGCCGTCGAGTCGAAGCAACGGTTCGAGGAGCTCGCGATCGACGGCCTCGCATACGTTGGCCGGCGGGTAGTGGGCAAGGTCGGAGCTCGCCACGAGCAGGATGCGCTCTCCGGCGCCGCGAAGATGCGCCAGCAGCCGGCCAAGCCGGGCGCCGGCCTCGACGTGGTTGCCCAGCCGCGGGCTGACCGCGAGGGGCACGATCCTTGCTCCCGGGCAGGCGCGGTTCAGCAAGGGCAATTGCACCTCGAGCGAGTGTTCGGCGGCGTGGGGCGAGTTCTCGGCGGCGAACGGCGCACCGAGGGCGGCGATGCGGAGGGCAACGTGCAGGTCGATCAGGGCATCGCCGAGTGGGGTCCGCCACGGGCCGCCGGTCCACACGCCTACGCCGCTCGCCCAGGCCTGGTGGTCCGTGCCCGCCAGCACGATCGTCGTGGGCGCGATTTCGCCGACTAGACGCCAGCTGGAGGCCGCAATCGCCCCAGAAAAGGCGAGTCCGGCGTGAGGCACCAGCAGGCCCAGGACCGTCGCGCCGGCCAGTCCCGCCGGACGCGGCACTGCCGCCGCCGCGGTCAGGAGGGAGTCGACGAGCGGTCCGAGAAGCAGCGGGTCGGCCGGGTAGAAGGTGCCGGCAACGGCGGGATCCCGAGGTGCGCCGCTCACGAGCTCGACCGCGCTCCGACGACATCGGCCAGACCGATCCCCGCGAGTCCGTGGCCGCAACGCGCGCAACGGCCGGCCACCAGAGACGCGCTCTTCGTGGCCCGGAAGCCATGTCGCCGGATCAGCGTCTCGCCGCAGCCGGCACATCGCGTGTCGTCGTCGCCGCCCCAAAGGTTGCCCGAGTACACGTGGCGAAGTCCGGCGTCGTGGCCCAGCTCGATGGCGCGACGGACGGTCGCAACCGGGGTCGGATCGAGGTCGGTCAGCCGGTACGTCGGGAAGAAGCGGCTGACGTGCCAGGGCGTCTCGGGGCCGAGCTCGGTGGCGATCCAGTGCGCCAGGGCCAGGAGTTCCTCCGGGCCGTCATTGAGGCCCGGGATCAGCAGCGTCGTGACCTCGACCCAAATGCCGCGCTCGCGCATGCCGACGAGCGTCTCGAGGACGGGTGCCAGTCGAGCCCCGACCACCTTGCGGTAGAAACGGTCGTCGAAGGCCTTGAGATCGACGTTGGCGGCATCGATGACCGGACTGAAGAGATCGAGGGCTTCGGCCGTCTGGTAGCCGTTCGTTACGAGCAGGTTCGCCAGCCCGGACTCTCGTGCGAGCTTGGCCGTCTCGAGGGCGTATTCGATGAACACCGTGGGTTCGGTGTACGTGTAGGCGATGCTGCGCGACCCGGCCGCGAGCGCCGCAGCGACGACTTCTCGCGGCGACATGTCGTAAGTCGTCGCGCCGCTACCGTCGCGCTCGGCTTGCGAAATCGCCCAGTTCTGGCAGTTGGCGCAGTGGAAGTTGCAGCCCCGGGTAGCGATCGAGAAGGCGACGCTGCCCGGGTAAACGTGGAACAGCGGCTTCTTTTCGATCGGGTCGGCATTGGCGGCCACGACCTGTCCATAAGCGAGACTGAGCAGCCGTCCGTCGCGGTTCTCCCGGACCCGGCAGATTCCCGCCCTGCCGGGCCGAACCAGGCAGCGGTGGGCGCAGACGGCGCAGCGGATGGCACCGTCTGACTCGGGAATGGCAAGGGTCGCGATGACGCCTCGCTCCGCAACGTCAGCCCACGAGGGAGTCGACGGAGCGGTCGGGGCGGTCGCGAGCGGTGGGACGGCACGACTCATTGCTCCAATGCTGGCTCCGATCGTCGGCTCTCTTACAGGGCCGAACGGCCCGCGATGGCGCTTAGTCTCGGTGGCCGCGACGCGACCGGCGAGAAAACGCCATTCGACTCTGGCGTGGCGTCGAGGCAAGTCCGAGCCTGGTGGCGTGGAGGCAGCAGCTCGATCCCAGCTGACGCTCGCCGACCAGAAGAG
>CAZRUC010000054.1:0-2958 GCA_964603175.1 uncultured Anaerolineaceae bacterium | reverse complement strand
CTGGTGGCGTGGAGGCAGCAGCTCGATCCCAGCTGACGCTCGCCGACCAGAAGAGACTGCTCTCCGTGGCCCGCGGGGCGATCGAGGCGGCCGTGTGCCTCGGGACGTGCCTCGAGGCGCGTCCCGGGATCGATGAACCCTCAGCCACGCCGGCCCTCGCGGAGCCTTCCGCGGCTTTCGTAACCCTGCGTCAGCACAGCGAGTTGCGCGGCTGTATCGGCCTGATGCGCTTCGACGTCCCGCTCTGGGTCAATGTGCGTGACGCCGCGGTCGCTGCGGCCCTTCACGATCCGCGCTTTCTGCCGGTGAGCGAGGTCGACGTTCCGAGTCTGGAGATCGAGGTGTCGGTCCTCGAGCCGCCGGTACTGCTGCCAGACCCGGCCGGCTTCGAGGCCGGTCGTCACGGCATTGTCGTCGAGCGTGGTGGATGCCGCGCCTTGCTGCTCCCGCAAGTTGCAACGGAGATGGGTTGGGGTGCGTCCCAGATGCTCGACGCGGTGTGCCGCAAGGCGGGCCTGGCAGGCGACGCCTGGCGTCACAAGGGGACGCGGCTTCTGGTATTCGAATCGAGATGTTTCAGCGAGGGCGCGCCTCGGAGCGGTTTCTAGCCAACCCCGGCCCGCGTCGCGGCACCTTCAGACCCGTTTCAGCCCGCGGTCTGAACATGTGCCACCTTGATGCCAACCGTCCAAGACGGCGGTGCCCAGGAGGTACGAAGAAAGTGTCCGTGTCGCGTCGGCGCACGACGCAGCGCGTCGTGGCCCGAGTCATGTCCGTTGTCTTGATAGGTTTGGTCGCGATCGCCTGCGGTACGTCGGGCTCGTCCAAAGTGGCCGCCCTCGTCGGCCTCCAGACCGTGAATGCGCAGCCGTCGGCGTCACTGGCAGCCGGCGCGACTGCGTCGCCGTCGGGCTCCACCTCGTCGCCGTCCACCGCGTCGACATCGACCCCGTCGCCCATCGCGTCGCCCATCGCCTCGCCCTCCGGTTCTGATGCCGAGGATGCCTTCACGGTCCAGGCGCAGATGGTCGATGTGATCAAGAAAGTGAACCCCGACGTCGTGCTTATCGAAACCGACGCGGGCCTGGGTTCGGGCGTCATCTACGACAACAAGGGCGACATGGTCACGAACGCCCACGTTGTCGGAACTTCGACGACGTTCAAGGTCACGCTCTCCAACGGCAAGTCGTATTCCGGGACCCTCGTCGGCAAGTACGCACCAGACGACATTGCCGTGGTCCGGATCAGCGCCCCGGGGCTGACTCCCGCGACGTTCGGCGACTCCTCGAAGCTCGAGGTAGGCGATGTCGTCCTCGCTATGGGCAACCCGCTCGGGCTCCAGTCGAGCGTCACCGAAGGAATCGTGAGCGCCCTGAGCCGCCAGGTCAGCGAGCCGACCGGCAACACGCTCCCCGACGTCATCCAGACCAGCGCCGCTATCAACCCCGGCAACAGCGGCGGCGCCCTCGTCGATCTCTCGGGCCAGGTAGTAGGCATTCCGACCCTTGCGGCCACCGATCCGCAGCTGGGCGGAAGCGCCCCCGGCATCGGCTTCGCCATCTCCAGCAACAGGGCCAAAGTCATCGCCGATCAGCTGATCGCGACCGGCACGGTGACCAACTCGGGTCGCGCATACCTGGGGGTGTCGATCACCGACTCCGCGCAGGGCGTCCTGGTCGCACAGATTACTGCGGGCGGACCGGCGGCAAAGGCAGGCATCGTGGCGGGCGATCTGATCCTCGCGGTGGGCGGCCAGTCGACCCCGGATTCCGCGACCTTGCTTCAGGTCGTTTCGAAGCTCCGTCCGGGCGACACGACCCAAGTCCAGGTTCAAACCTCGAGCGGGACCAAGTCCACGGTGACCCTCACCCTGGGCCAGCTGCCCGGCTGATCCAAAGTCGAGAGGCGGTCCGCTGCCACCGGATCGCCTCTCCTCTATGCCCCTCGCTCGATCGGGATTTCGAAGCTGACGACGGTGCCACCGGGTGCGTTCGGGGGTTCGGCCCCGAGCTCGGCGCGGATCGTGCCGCCGTGAGCTTCGACCAGACGGCGGGCAATCGCGAGTCCCAACCCGGATCCGCGCGAGTCGTCCGACTTTGCAAACCGCTCGAACAGGTGCGGCAGAACTTCGGGAGCGATTCCCTTGCCCTCGTCGGCGACCGAGATCGCGATCGCGGCGCCTTCGCGCTTGCAGGTCACCCGCACCGAACTTCCTTCGGGCGCGTAGTGCAGAGCGTTGGCGATCAGGTTTACCAGCACCTGGCGGATGCGCAGAGGGTCGATGTCCAGGAGCGGCAGATCGCCCGCCACGTCGACTTCGAGCTTCACACCGGCCCCTTTGGCCACTGAATTGAATGCCGCGGCCGAGTCCTGCACGAGGATGGCCACGTCCGTCGGCTCGACATGGAGGGGTAGCGTCCCGGCTTCGGCAAGAGCCAAAGTACGGAGATCCTCCACGAGCTGAGTCAGGAGCCCGATCTCCTCCACCGCCGCCGCGATGTGCGCGTGATCCGTGGGATGGATGCCGTCGAGCATGGCCTCCAAGTCTCCCCGAAGCACCGCGAGCGGCGTACGCAGCTCGTGGCTCACGTCGGCGAGCAGCGACCGGCGCTGCCCCTCATCCGTTTCGAGCCGGGCCGCCATGGCGTTGAACGCCTGCATCAACGACCGCAGTTCGCGCGGGCCGAGGTGGTCTTCGGAGACGCGGGCCGTGTAGTCGCCCGCCTCGACCCGTCCGGCAGCTTCGATCAAGTCGGCGAAGGGAAGAGCCACTCGGCGCGCGCCCCGCGCCGTTCCCGCCACGAGCGCGAGGAGGCCGATAAGGACGATGGCGGCGAGGATCCCGGCACCCGGCGCGGGCAGGCCAACCGCGGACAGCAGCTGGGCGAGAACGATGAGCGGCCCGGCGACGACGATCGCGAACACCAGAAAGACGCCGATCGCGAATCTGATGAGGAA
>CAZRUC010000053.1:0-10161 GCA_964603175.1 uncultured Anaerolineaceae bacterium | reverse complement strand
CCGCGTGCTGTACGTTGCCGCCGTTGGGCCGCTCGTGAACGAGTCGGACAGGGCGCTACCGTCGGCGAAGCCGTTGAGGCGGTAGCGAGTCCCGCTCACGGTCTGGGTCGGGAGTCCCATCAGGACGTGCGCAACGCCCACCACGTCGTTCGTGGTGTAGGGCGTGGTCTGCAATGTGCCGTCGACGGAGACCAGCGAGCCGGGCACGTTCGAGCCGACCGTCCAGCTGGTCAGGTTGGGATGGATATCCCTCACCACCGTGCTCGTCAGGCCGAGCGAGTCGGTGACCGTCATCGTCACCCGGTAGAAGGTCGATGGCGTGTTCGAGTTGTCGTTGGGGATCTGGAACGAGCCGCTCGAGACGGCGCTCGTGGAGAAGAACGGCCCGGGCACCTCATAGGTATAGAAGGGCTGGACCGCGCCGTTGGCAACGAAGTCCACTCGCCAGGAGAAGGCACTGGCGGGCTCGTTCACGTCGACCGCGTCCGTGGCTGATCCGCTGAACGAGATCGTCTGACCGCCGTTGTACGTCGCCCCGACGGACGGCGAGAGCATCGACGCGCTGGGCGGCGAGCTGCCCACAACAACCTGCGTGGTCGCGGTCGAGCTGGACGTGCCGTTGCCGACCGTGAGGGTGGCCGTGTACGTGCCGTTCGAGGCGTAGCTGTGGCTCGGGTTTGGGCTGCTCGAGACGGCCGAGGCGTCTCCGAAGTTCCAGCTGTACGTCAGGGGCAGGTTGTACGCATCGCTCGACCCGGCTGAAGAGAACTGGACGTTCAGAGGCGCGAGCCCGGCATTCGGGCCGGCCGAGGCCGCGGCCGTCGGCGGGATCGGGCCCGTCGGGTAGATCTTCCAGAACTGGCCCTCAAAGATGGAGACGTAGTAGAGATTGCCGTCGGGGCCTTCTTGAAGATCCGCGATCGTCCCGACGCTGCTGTCGAAGACGGTGTCGGAGATCTCAGTCGTGTAGGTCGGGTCGAACTTCACCGCCTCGATATCGAGCCGGTTGTAGTCGCCGAAGAAGACGGTATTGGCGTAGCCCGACGGGAAGACATTGCCTGAATAGGCCGCAACCGCCGAAGCCGCTCCGTCTACCGGAAGATGGCCGTAGGCATAGGCCGGGTTGATGTAGCCGCAGCTGAAGCAGTTGCCCTCGTAGAAGTCCCAGCCGTAGTTGCCGCCTTTCTGGATCGTGTCGAACTCTTCCCAGAAGCTCGAGCCCGTGTCCTCGGTCATTGCCTTGCCGTTGGGCAAGAAGGTGAACCGGAACGGGTTGCGCAGGCCGTAGGCGTATATGGACGGGACGGCGCCGGGCACGTTGACGAACGGGTTGTCCGTCGGGACGCTGCCGTCGAGGTTGAGCCGGTGAATCTTGCCATAGCCGTTGGTCAGGACCGTCGCGTTGGTGATTGACGGGTCGTTGTCACCGACGCTGAACCACAGCTTGCCGTCCGGGCCGATGTGGACGTCGTTGATGGCGTGGTGGAAGACCTGAAGCTGGTTGCCGCGCCAGAACACGGTTTCGCTGGCAAGGCTCGCGGTCGTCCCACCGCCGGTCACGGTGAACCGCGACAGCTGAGAGTGCAGGTCGACCGTCGTATAGGCCACGTACATGTAGCCGTTGGTCGCGAAGCTGGGATCGAGGGCCAGGCCGAGGACGCCGGTCTCGGTTCCGGTGTCCGCAGGAATGGTGATCACAGGCGTGGTCTGGACCACGCCACCGCGGTCGAGAAGTATCGCGCCCTTCTGCTGGGCGATATAGATATCGCCGTTCGGGCCGAAGGCGATCGCCGTCGGGTTCTTGAGCCCCTTCGCCAGCTGCACCTTCGCGAATCCGACCGGCAGGTCGGGAAACGCCGTGTTGGTTGCGGCCGCCGCAGTAGGAACGGATCCCAGGCCGGAGATGACGCCCGCGCCGGCAAGGACCGCAGACGCGGCCACGGACACGAGGCGACGTCCAAGATCCGGGCCCCGACGCCGAAGCGCCGGCCGTGTCAGACGTGAGACATACCCGGGATACAGTGCGGCCGAGGCCGCGGACATGGGACGCATTAAGCACCTTCGGTCGAGACAGCTTGACTGGGCCGGGGTGGAGTACCGAACGGATAACCTGGGGGAGTAGGTTCGCGCGACGAGTCGAGATGAGGGGCGGCGACCCTACGGCGAAGGACCCTCAACTGCCCTTGAGTGTCTATTCGCGTCAGGCAACCGCAGTATCTGGACGGTTCGTTAACGCGGTCAACAGACCGGGCCGGTTCCTCGGGGCGTGAGACAGCGGTTTCACCTGGCAGGCTCAGACCCTGGCCAACCGGGCAGGTGCGGGCCGGAAGTCAGCCACACAAGGACTGCCCCAACGCGACCTGATCCGCCGGGGGCAACGCTCCGTACCGGGCCACCACAGCCCAAACTGCAGGGGTCGCGGGGCTCACTTCGTAACTGTCGGGTCCCATTTCGCAGCCCATGTTCCAGAAGATGAAACCCGCGTAGCCGAGCCTGCGGCCCGACGAGTAGACGGCATCGAAGAACGCCGCGCGACCGTCGGAGAGGCCGTTATACGCGGAACCGCCGGCGAAGCTGCCGTCGCCGAAGCTCTGCGGCATCCCGAACTCCTCGTCGACGACGGGCTTGCCGACCGATCGGGCAAATGTCGAGATCGCGGGCATCAGGTCGAGATCGTGCTGGGAGTAGGTCTTGACGCCGATTATGTCGTTGGTCGCCAGCGAGTCGATCGCCTGCCACCAGCCGAGCTCCGGGTGGTCCTCCATGTGGTTGAAGCCGCCGACCGTGATGAGGTGGTTTGGATCGGCGGCGCGGAGGGCTTCGCTCGTGGTCCGATAGAACCCCAGGAGTGCCTGCAGTCCGGCCACATTCGTGGGCGGTTTGGGCTCCCCGACTATCGAGTAGAAGGCGATTGCCGTGTTGTTGCGGTAGCGCGCGGCGACCTGATCGATAAACGGGATCCACAGGTCGGCCCGCGACGGATCGGCGCCTTGACTCGTCAGCAGCCAGCGAAAGGCGGACAGATCGATAACCACGAACACGCCCCGTTTGCGCGCGGCCGCCAGCAGGTAGTCCATGTTCGACCAGACGATGGGATCGTCGGCCGTCTGGCCGGCGGCATGGCTGTCCCATTGGTCGGTCGCTCGGATCAGGTTCTGACCGGCGGCGGCGCCCATGTCCAGCACGTGGTCTATGTAGCTGGGGAAGCCGGGATCGTGCCACGCCTTCGCGCCGCCGAGGAGAGCCGGGTAGAAGGTAAAGCCGGTCAACGGAACGCGATCACCGGTGCAGGTGAGCCGGGAGCCGTCGGTTCGCAGAAACGGCCCGGCCGAGGAGCCCGCCAGGCACGGCGCCGCGGCGGCGGCAGCCGTCAAGGGCGTCGCGGTTGGAGACGGGCCCAGACTGGGGCCGTAGTCCGGCGGATCGGATGTTCCAGAACCAGCCGGTCGGGTTGGGCCGGCGACCGATGTACCGCAGCCGCCGACCGCAACGAGCACGAGGACGATTGCGACGAGGCGGACCCGAAGTCGAGGGCCGCCGGGGCGCGGGACAGGGCCACTACGGCCCGGGCGTGAAGCTGACATTGTCGAACGTCGCGGCGCCGAGCTTGGTGGCGCTGTGTGAGCACTCGAAGAGGCCGACGGTCGCGGATGTCGGGATCGTGGTCAGCAACTTATTCGCCAGGACGGACGTCCAGGTGACGCCATCGGGCGAGACATACGCGCTGAACAAACTGCCGGAACGAACGAGCTTCATCCAGACGTTGGGGAAGTTGAAAGTCGACGTCGAGATCGAGCCCGAGAAGTTGTACTGGACCTTCACCAGCCCCGACGGTGCGACCGCTATGAGGATGTAGGGCGATCCGGCAGCCGTGGATGCCTTCCAGATGACACCCGCTTTGGCATTGGAGCTCGTGTTCGTCTGGCTGGTCACGCGGGCGACGATCGTGCCGTTGCCGCTGGTGGCCTGGTGGACGTAGTTGAACTGGTCGGAGGTGCCGAAGATGTCGGCGCCCGAGCCTTTGACAGTGAAGACACCGCCCGCATATGAGGCGCTCCCTGCCGGCGATGGCGCGCCGACGTCCGTGTCGGCCCAGGGCGACGGGAGCCCCGGTGGAGGGGCGGTCACGACGAGAGTCAGCGCCACGCCGTGCGTGGCCGACGGGGCCGTACCGGTGACCGTCAGCGGGTATGACCCGGGTGCCACGGCGGCACCCACGACCAGGGTCAATGTGGAAGACGCCCCGGTGGAGACCGCGGCGGGGGCGAAGACCCCGGTCACTCCAGCCGGCAGACCGCTCACGGACAGCGCGATGCTTTCCGCGGAGCCGGATACGAGACTCGTCGAAATGGAGCTCGACCCGGCGCTTCCCGCCGCGACCGACACGCTGGCCGGAGTTGCGGCGATCGAGTAGTCGTTCGGCGGCGGCGGAGCGGAGCCGACCACGCTCACAGAGTCGAAGGTCGCGGCGCCCAGCTTGGAAGTGTTGTGCGAACTCATCGCCAGACCGGCAAGAGCGGCGCTCGGGAACGAGAAGGTAACCGTCGAACCCGGCACCGGGGTCCAGGTCGAGCCGTCCGCCGAGGTGTAGGCGATGAAGGTGTTCCCGGACCGCGTCACCTCAACATAGACGGGCACCGTTCCCGCGGCGACAACCTGGAAGGTCGACGCCGCCTGGGTCTTGCGCCATTGCACGGCCACACCGTTGGCAGGCGTGGCAAACGCGGCGTAGTACGGCGAGCCGGGATCGCTTGTGGCGCGCAGCATGACTCCCGCCTTCGCCCACACGCTGGTGTTCGTCTGCGTGGCCACGCGGGCCTTCATGGTCGTGTCGCCGGTCGCCGGCAGGTAGGCGAGGTGGAACTGATCGGCGGTTCCGAAAATGTCGGCGCCTCCGCCGTTGACCGTGATCAGGCCCGCGCTGGAACTGGCCGAGCCCGCTAGGGCCGGAGATCCGACATCGGCGTCTAGCCACGGCGGCGGCAGATGCGCGAATGTCACAGCATCGAATGTCGCCGTGCCGAGCACTCCCCAATTGTGGGAAGTGACGGCCATTCCGGCCAGGACGGTCCCGGTAAGGCCCAGCGCAACAGTCGAGCCCGGCACGAGCGTCCACGTGGCTCCGTCGGGCGACGTGTATGCGGAATACGAGCCGCCGGACCGGGCCACCTTCAGGTAGACGACCGTGGAGCCCGCGGCGAGAACCTGGGAAGTCGCAGCGGCCTGGACGGATCGCCACTGCACCGCCACGCCATTGCCCGGCGTGACGAAGGCGGCGTAATACGGTGAGCCTGGATCGGTCGTCGCTCGAAGCATGACCCCTGCCTTTGCCCAAACAGAGGTGTTCGTCTGCGACACGGCCCGTGCGCTCGCGCCACCGTCCGTAGAAAGGCTCTGGTAGACGAAGTGGAAGTTGTCGGCCACATCCCAGATGTCACCGCCTCCGGCCTGGACGACCCACGAACCGGAGGTCAGCGACTGGCCGCCGACGACCCCGACGTTGCCGATGTCGGCGCACGTCCAGCTGGTCGGGCAGGCCCCGGGAGGAGTGGTCGTCACGTTTGTGAGAGTCGGGGTGTCGAATGTTCCGGCGCCCATCTGGCCGCCGTTGTGCGACGTAACCGCCAGGCCTGCCAGCAACGTCCCGGGCATGGTCAGGCTCACACTTGCCCCCGGAATCGCCGTCCACGTGACGCCGTCGGAGGACGTGTATGCGGTGTACGTGTTCCCCGAGCGGGACACCTCGAGCCAGACGGGCACGGTGCCTGCGATCGAGACCTGAGAACTGCTCCCGCCCTGAGCGCCGCGCCACTGGACAGCCAAGCCGTTGCCCGGCGTAACGAACTCCGCGAAATACGGTGAACCGGGGTCGTTCGTGGCCCTGATCATCACGCCGGCCTTGGCCCAGACATTCGAGTTGGTCTGGGCGTCCACTCGTGCGCTGAACGTCCCGTCTGCGACAAGCGGCTGGCTCAGCAGTCTGAAGGCGTCGTAGACGCCCCAGATGTCGCCGCCTCCGGCCTCGACCGACCAATTTGGGTCCACAACGTACTGCGAGCCCGCCGCCGGCTGCGGGAAGCCGATGTCCTGGCATGTCCACCCGGTCGGACAAAGACTGGGCGGAGGGGCTGCAGAAGTCGAGAGCGACACTGAGTCGAAGGTGTCGGTGGCGAGCGTGGCCTGGTTCGAGTTGACGACCAGGCCTGCCACCATTGCGCCGCCGGCACCGAAAGTCACGCTCGAGCCGATGATCGGCGACCAGGCGACTCCATCGGGCGACGTGAACGTGGTGTAGGTATTGCCGTAGCGGGTGATCTCCAGATCGGCCGGCGCGGCTCCTGTCGCGGTAGCGGCGAGGACGGTGCGCAAGCCCGATGCGATCCTGTAGACCACCTGGATGCCCTTCGTCGGGGTGACGAAAGCGCCGTACGAAACAGCCCCGACGCTCGTTGCGTCGCTCCGGAAGACCAGACCGGCCTGGGCACTGGAGGACGTGTTGGCTTGAGTAGCCACTCGAGCCGACAGCGTGGCGTCCCCGGCGATTCCCTGCCAGACGAAGTGGAACTGGTCGGTGTAGGCGTTCTGGCCGCTGGCCGTGCCGGCGCCCTTGATCGTCCACGAAACGCCGGCCAGTGACTGATCGCCGACTGTAGCCGGGTTGCCGACGTCGCTGCACGACCAGCCCACCGGGCACGGCGACGGCGGGGCGGGTGGATTCGGCACAGTGCCCGGCGCACCCACCACGACCGAATCGATCGTCGAGGCGGCACCGGTTCCGTTGGTGCCCGAGTCCGCCGCCAGGCCGGCCATGACGATAGTGGGCATCACGACCGTGGCGGTGCTGCCGGCGAGGAGCGTGTACGTCAAACCATCGGTCGAACTCGACGCGGTGAAGCCATCGCCGACTCTTCGGATCTGCAGGAAGCGCGGCGGCGCCGGCGTCGTGACCTTGATCGATTTCGTGGCGCCGCCGAAGATCGAGCGGTACTGCACCTGGAGCGAGTTGCCGCCGGCATAGGTCAGCGAATAGAACGGCGACCCCGGATCGTTCGCCTGGCGGACCATGAGGCCAGACTGCGTGCCCGTGCCGACGACGGTCTGAGCCGCGACTCGCGCACTGATTCCCAGGTCGCCGCTCACGGTCTGGCTGTTGAACCGGAACTGATCCGTTCCGCCCGCGAGACCGATCCCCGCTCCCCCGGCCGAGATGGCCCAAGAACCCGAGGAGACGGTCTCGCTGCCGACCGGCGACGGGGCGCCGATATCCTGGCATACGAGCCCCGACGGGCAGTTGGCATCGACCGGCGAAGTAGCCGGAGTTACCGGGGCGAAGGCGTACAAGTTGGAGTCGCCGGAGCCCATGTACACGATGCCGTTCGAGATCGTCGGCGGTGAGTAGGTTCCGGCTCCCGTGGCATAGCTGGCCAGTCTCGCCCCGCTCGAAGCGTCGAAGACTTCCAGGCGCGGACCTGAGCCGGCGAGCACCATTCCGTTGTCATAAGCGAGAGCTGGGATTACAGGATCGGCCAAGCCATGAGCCCACACCACGTTCCCCGTCGTCGGGTCGATCGCCCGCAGGGCCCCGGAATACCCGACACCGTTGACGGTAGTGTTGCCGCCACCGACGAAGAGCAGGCCCTGGCCGAAGGCCATCGACGCGACGCTTGCGTCGCCGCACGTGGGGCAGATGCCGCCGACGGCGATCTGCTCGGACCAGATCGGCCCGAGTGCCAGGTTCGACCGGTCGAAGGCGTACAAGAAGCCGTTCTTGTCGATGCCGGCCACGATGGCGCGCCCATGCGAATCGGAGAATAGGATCGGCGAGTTGCCCCAGTCCGAGTCCGCGTTCGCGGCGCTCAAGGGGATCTGCCAGAGGCTCTTGATCGCGAGGGTGGTGGCGTCGACCGCGACCATGGCTTCGGACGTGGTCTGGGTGGCCACGTTCCGAGTCCCGCTGGTCACATAGACCGTGTTGGTAGCCAGATCGATCGCGGGCGTCGTCCAGATGCCGCCGCCCACCTGTCCGGTCGGGACGAAATTGACGGTCGCCACGACCGCATGGGTCGTGAGGTCGACCCGAAGCAGCTGGCCCTGGACGAGCGGGCAGTCGCCAAGGCTGGCGATCCCGATGTAGGCCGAGTTCCCGACGATCAAGGGGCTGGCCCAGTTGTAGTGGCCGCCGGTGGCGCTGTTGTCGCCGGTCGGAACCGTCCAGAGCACGCCGCCGGTAGAGGCGTCGAGGGCATACCAGTTCGAGTCTCCGCCGCCGACGTAGACCACGCCGCCGACCACGGCCGCGACCGACGCCACGCCGATCTGTGGCGGCGAGCACGCCGGTGCGGTGGTGACGCCCAGGAACGTCTTCCAGATCAGAGCGCCGGTGGACGCGTTGAGAGCGTATTCGTAACCATCCCACGACCCTATGTAGGCGACTCCGCCGACCACCGTGGCGGAAGCTGAGATGAGGCTCCCGGTCTTGAAGGTCCAGAGCGGCCTCAGATTCGGTGCTGCGGCGGTGGTGAGGATCGTCTCGGTGCTGGCTGCCGACAGCCCGCCGTCATGCAGGTACATGGGCCAGTCCGAGGCCGAGCCGCTGGCCGCAACCGGAGCAGGCGCGAGAGCCGAGCCGGGCATTGCCGCGGCGACGACCATCGCCACGAGCGCGGTCAGCCGGAGGGTCGCGCCGGAGCGCTTCATTGGGAGACCTCGTATAGGCGCCAGTTATTGCCCCCCGCCGAGAACTGCTTTACGAGCTGACCGATGCCGGCGCCGCTGTCGTAGATGCCCGGGTAGGCGCGGTTGATCGCGTCCAGGCTCTGATAGCCGACGTTCTCGGGTACCAGCAGGTATTTCACGTGGAATGAGATCGGGTCCAGGAGAGCCTGCTGGAAGTCGCGATCCGGGGTGGTCACGAACTGAGTGGGATTCCTGGATTCGAGGATGATCGGGAAACCCATCGCGCCGTCGACCAGGACAGAGCCATTCCTCAGGTTCAGGCTGTCGACGTAAGCGGCTGCCTGATGGCCGACATCGAACTGGCCCGTCGGGGTAATGAGGGCAAGCGGCTCGCCCGGGAAGAGCACGGGCCGCAGCTGGAATGCCTCGCCGCCAAACTGAGGGTTCTCGGCCGGATCGAGCATCGTGGCCGCACCGATCGGGACGGAGATGGCGATCAGGGCCACGACCGCCAGGCCCGCGGCCTTTCCGGCTGCCTTCACCGGGAAGGCGCGCCAGCCCGACCCCGCGGTCCGTGCCGGATTGGGTGCGAGCACGGCGAGGGCGAGGATCGAAGCGAGCGGAATAACCGTAATCGAGTAGCGCAGCCAGCCGAGCGTGCGACCGGTCAGGAATCCGAATATGGCGAAGGCCACGACCCCTCCGAGGATCCCCACGGCAGGCAGAGTCAGTCCGTGCCTTCCGCGGAAGGTCGCAGCGAAGCCGAGCAATCCGACGATCACGAGGCCCGGCTCGAGCCCGACTATCTGCTTCACGATCCACAGATAGGCGGCCGACGTTCCCTGGCCTGTACTCTGGGCCACGCTGGATTGAGCGACGGCGAGCTGCGAAACCACACCGTAGACCGACGTGAACTGCTGGAACGGATCGCCGACTATCAGCCAGCTGGCCACTGCCCAGGCCACGAAGACCGTGACGAACGGCACCGCCAGCACTGCCCCATCCGCGAGACCCTCCCCGATGCGCGAGCCGGCGTCGCCGTTCCGGCGCCAGGCCGAAAGGACGACGACCATGCCAAAGGCTGCGAGCGCAGCAACGACGGCCTCGTAGCGGGTCATGTAGGCAGCGGCCAACGCGAAAGCGGCCACGACCAGAGACACCGTCTCCGGATTGACGACCCAGCGAGCCAGGTAGCGTACGGCCACCACGAGCGTCAGGATGAACATCGCCTCGCTCATCCCGTTGGCGCCGTAATACACGATCATCGGATTGAAGGCGAACAGCAGCGTCGCAACGATCCGCGCCGATCGCCGGACGTGCCAGTCGAGGGCGATCCCGTGAAGTTCCCAGACGGCAGCCGCCATGCATAGCGACGAAATGATGCTGCCGGCGAACCCGGTGGCGACCATGTCCGGCCAGATGAGCTTCAAAGGCAGCAGCGGCATTACCGCGAGCGACGGCAGGGGGTTCCAAACGAACCCGATC
>CAZRUC010000052.1:0-10190 GCA_964603175.1 uncultured Anaerolineaceae bacterium | reverse complement strand
AGAACAGCGACATCTTTGATGTGCTGGCCTACGTGGCCTTCGCGCTGGACCCGCTGACTCGCGTCAAACGTGCCGCGGACGCGAAAGGCGAGATCCGGGCTCGCTACACCGACCGGCAGCAGGCCTTCCTGGACTTCGTCCTGGACCACTACACAAAAGAGGGCGTCGGCGAGCTAGACGGAGACAAGCTCGCGCCGTTGCTGAAGCTCAGGTACAAGAACGCGATCTCGGATGCTGTGGCGGACCTCGGCAACCCCGACCAGATCCGCGGCCTGTTCATCGGCTTCCAGCGATACCTCTACGAGGCGGGTGGAGGGCTGGCGGCCAGCTGAGCCTGGCTTGGGCCGCGCGCCATCGCCCCGCACACGATGAGCAGATAGTGAGTGCCCACGAGCCACCGAGAGGATTGGGGTCGGGGCAGTCCTACGCGGGTCGTCTTGGTCTGCGGCGCCACCGTGTCCGTCCTGCGATCGCCGGATGGTTGCTCTTCACGTGACTCACTCGTGTCGCAAGGCGCTCGAATTCCCACAAATGTTGTGGCCCTCTTGATAACCTTTCGTTCTCGACCCAATCCTGGCAGATGTCCCACATCTCTTTGGCAGGGATCGCATAGAAGCGGTCAGCAAACCGTTGATCAACAAAGCCAAGTTGGTCAAAGATGCCAAGAACGTCCAGCTGACGGCAAACCACATTCGCGGCCTTCTTGTCAGCATCGGTCCATTCCGCGAGGGGCTTGCCGGAGTCACGCAGCCTGTACAGGAGATTTCGGCTATCGCGGACTTTCTCCAGCCAGTCGACGAGCTGAATTGACGAATTGAGCCGCAGTTGCTTCGCGACCCAGGCGAAGTTCGCGAAGGATACGGCGAGGGCGACTAGTGCTATCGCAGCGGTGATCACCGCAATGATGTCTGGCGCGCTCACGGGCTCTCCATGTGGGTCCGACAGCTGATCTTTACTAGCCACCATAGCGCATCGGACCAGGCGCTCTGGCGCGATTGGCGCCCAAGCACCCGTACTGATCGTGTCCGCGACCGCGCCCATGGAAACACGATCCTGCGATAGGGTGTCAACGTGTGGAGGATCGGCGAGTCCCTCGCTCTCCTCACTTCTCGGTGAAGTACCCGGCGCGGAAGGCTCGGATTCCGGGTCATTCGTGCGCTAGGCTGTACGGCAGCGTCCCAGCGAATCTCCGGACGGAGAGGGAGGCTAGCTGTGAGCGCCACGGCGCAGGGCGCACTTGCTGGTCCAGGGCGACAACCGCAAGCCAGCCACGATGGCGGCGACCTCCCTCTGGCCGAGCAGGGGCGCGTCCCTTCGCGAACGTGCAGCGGCGGCGGGAGGGCCACAATGTCCGAGGGTGCCGGCTCAGGCGGTGAGCTTCTCGCGGCCCAGCGCAGATGCCGGGTGAGGCCAGAGGGAGGGAGCTAGCCCGATGGCGCAGAGCTGGAAGACCGTCCGCGTCTTCATCAGCAGCACTTTCCGCGACATGCACGCAGAAAGGGATCACCTGGTCAAGGTGGTTTTCCCCGAACTACGCGAGCGGATGGTAGGTCGGCACCTCTACCTCGTCGACGTCGACCTCCGCTGGGGAATCACAGAAGAGGAGGCCGAACAGGGCAAGGCCCTGGAGATCTGTCTTAGGGAGATCGAGCGCTCGCGGCCCTTCTTCATCGGCATGCTCGGCGAGCGTTACGGCTCGCTGCTCGGCTCTCTGCCCGAGGATGCCGAGCTCGACCATCCATGGCTCAAGGACCGCGAAGGGCACTCACTGACGGCGCTCGAGATCACCCATGCCGTGCTTCGAAACCCCGAACTGGCACGGCGCGCCTTCTTCTACTTCCGCGATCCAGATTTGCTCGCCCAGATGCCGGAGTCTGTGCGCGCCGACTACGCGACCGAGAACGACGAGGCGGTCGCCAAGCTCGCGAGTCTGAAGAAGGAGATCCGCTCCTCCGGCAGGCCGGTGCTGGACAACTACCCCTGCGGCTGGGATGAGGACGAGAAGCGCGTCGTCGATCTCGATGCCTTCGGCGAGCACGTGCTGGAGGACCTATGGCAGGCGATCTGCGCCGAGTATCCGGCCGACTCCCCCGAGCCGGACCCACTCGCTCTTGAGCGGGAGGCGCACGATGCCTTCGCCGAGGAGCGCTCGCGCCTTCACATTGGGCGCGAGAACGAGGCCCGGCGCCTCAGCGAATACGTAAGGGGCTCGGATCGCCGTCCGGCCGTCATCGCGGGCGAGTCCGGCTGCGGCAAGTCGGCCTTCCTCGCCAGCTGGTCTCGCCGCTACGCAGCCGAGCACTCGGACGACCTGGTGCTTTCCTACTTCGTCGGCGCCAGCCCCTCCTCTACCGATCACCGCCGTCTCCTGCGAACGATCTGCGGGGAGCTGAAGCGCGAGCTCTCCCTCGAGGACGAGATCCCGGAAGAAGATGAGAAGCTCTCCGATACGCTAGCCGCGCTCCTCAGAGAGGCGTCTCGCAGGAGAAGGCGCGTCGTGATCGTGATCGATGCGCTCGATCAGCTCTCGGCGCTCGAGGGCGCCGATGGGCTGGGCTGGCTGCTCGACTACATCCCCGAGCAAACTCGCCTGGTGGCGAGCACGCTCGAAGGCAACTGCCTCGATGTCTTGCATCGGCACGGGGCAGCAGAGATCGTGCTTCCACCGCTAGACGCAGAAGAGCAGCGGCAAATCGTCGAAACCGTGCTGGGCGAATGGCGCCGCAAGCTGGACAAGTCCCAGCTGACCGCGCTCCTTGATCACCCGGGGGTCAGTAACCCGCTGTACCTACGTGTAGCGCTCGAGGAGCTCCGGCTCTTCGGCAGGTTCGAGCAGTTGTTGCCTCAGATCGAGGGTCTCGCCGCAGACGTCGCGGGGCTGTTCGACCAGGTGCTACAGCGACTCGAGCAAGACCAGGGGCGAGAGCTCGTAACCGAGGCCTTCTCGCTCCTTGGCTCGTCGCGCTACGGGCTGAGCGAGCCCGAGCTACTCGACCTGCTGCGCCGCAACGGAGAGGAGCAGCTACCGCGCGCGCTCTGGGCTCGGCTTGCCCGCAGCGGCAAGGCCTACCTTGTCGAGCGTGGCGAGCTGGTCGGCTTCTTCCACCGCCAGCTCGCTGAGGCTGTGACGATCAGGTACCCCGAGCGCAAGGAAACTCACACGAAGCTGGCCACCTACTTCTCCCGCTCGCCGCTCGAGCGCAAGCTCGACGAGTACCCCTACCAGCTCGAGCACGCCGAGGACTGGCAAGCGCTAGCCGCCACGCTCAGTGACCTCGATTTCCTCTCCTACGCCCGGGAGCATGGGCGCACGTACGAGTGGATGTGCTACTGGCGCTCGCTGGAGGGTCGCTTCGAGCCCGGTGTCTGCTACCAGGCCGCGCTCGATCGACGGATCGGGTCGGAGGGAGAGACCGAGGCCGTCGCCCGCTCGGCAGGAATCGTCGGCCTGTTCCTTCGCGACATGGGTCTGTATCCATCTGCCTTGCCATTCATAGAGCGCTCACTCGCCATCCGCGAGCGCGCCCTCGGCCCCGACCACCCGGATGTTGCGGCGAGCCTCACCAACCTCGCGGAGCTGCACCGCGCCCAGGGCGACTACGTCCGCGCGCTTCCCCTCTTCGAGTGCTCGCTGGCTATCAACGAGCGGGCACTCGGCCCCGACCACCCCCACGTGGCGACGAGCCTCAACAATCTCGCTCTTCTCTACCAGGGCCAGGGCGACTACGCCCGCGCGCTTCCTCTCTTCGAGCGCTCGCTCGCCATCAACGAGCGGGCACTCGGCCCCGACCACCCCCAGGTGGCGACGAGCCTCAACAACCTCGCGGCTCTCTGCCACGCCCAGGGCGACTACGCCCTAGCGCTGCCGCTCTTCGAGCGCTCGCTCGCCATCCGCGAGCGCGCCCTCGGCCCCGACCACCCCCACGTGGCGACGGACCTCAACAACCTCGCCGCTCTCTACCAGGACCAGGGCGACTACGCCCGAGCGCTGCCACTATACGAGCGCTCGCTCGCCATCGACGGACGCGCACTCGGCCCCGACCACCCCGACGTGGCGACGGACCTCAACAATCTCGCCGATCTCTACCGAGACCAGGGACACTACGCCCGCGCGCTGCCGCTATACGAGCGCTCGCTCGCCATCCGCGAGCGCGCACTCCGCCCCGACCACCCCGATGTGGCGCAGAGCCTCAACAACCTCGCCAGCCTCTGCCAGGCACAGGGCGACTACGCCCGCGCGCTGCCCCTCTTCAAGCGCTCGCTTGCCATCAACGAGCGCGCCCTCGGCCCCGAGCACCCCGATGTGGCGACGAACCTCAACAACCTCGCCGGTCTTTACCAAGACCGGGGCGACTACGCCCACGCGCTGCCCCTCTTCGAGCGCGCCTCGGCAATCGCCGAGGCGACTCTGGGCAACAACCATCCTGACGCTCGGGTATTTCGGAAGAACCTGGAAATCTGCAGGACGCGGGCGAAGTGACCCGAGCGTTCGCCCATCCGAGGGAAGGCAGACTGAAGCCTACGATCACGACCCCGAGCAGGTAAAGGACGCGGTCTTCTGCCAGGCCTTCCCAGATCGATTTGCCAGGAGTGTCCGGAATGCTTGGCTTGTGTATCTCAAGCGTTGCGACACGGCGCTCAAGCCGGATCGCGGCAAGGGGACTAGGAACTGGACCTATCAATGGAGTCTGGTCAGGCTGCAAGACCAGTTTGGCTACAGAATGGGCAAGCTATCGGGAAGAGGAGAATCTCATGTTCCACAGACTCATTCATAAGGCAGAAAAGGGAGATACGACCTCGGAAAAGAGGATCTCTCGCCAGCCCAAACCTCTGAAGATAAACCTAGGGGACGTACAAGAGTCTACATTGGACGCCATTGTAGATAGTGGCTCACCAGTGACAATGGTACAAGATATGAATTCTGATTTGGTCACGCCCGATCTCGCTCGTCAGGCCATCCAAGCGAAACAACATGAGCACCAAGCGGACAGCTTGGCTCAGAATCGCAAGTTCAACGAAGCCGCAGAAGAGTACAAACATGCCATCCGAATAGCCCCATATGAGGATGAGATTCTGTATATGAGCTTGGGTGGTGTTCTGTCGGAGCTTCGCGAGCATACAGAAGCCCTTCAGTATCTAGAAATAGCATCAGCAATAAATGCCCTAAATGAGGATGTTGCCCGAAACCTGGGAATTTGTAGGATGAACGCAGGCAAGAGTAAGTGAACAGGAGGTTATCCGGGCAGGCGAGCAGCGGCTATCTGTCGATCGGTCCGGTCGCCACGAACAACCTGAGCAGCGCGACACCTTGGCATGACGCAGGTCAAACTACGGTGCCCTAGATGCAAGACTGCCTTCGCTGTGACACTGCCCCGCGGCTATGCATGGAAATCATCGACAAGCATTCCCGGCTGGGGCAGGTTTCCAAAGTGACTCACGGGGCTCGCCACAACTCCCCGTGACAGCCGGATCGGCTCGAAGGGATGGACTGGATGGGCATCTTCGGCACAGGGAACCAGCAACCGATTGAACTGGATTCGAGTCAAGCCAAGGCCGTGTATGACGTATTGCACGCCGTTGTTGAGTGGCGACAGCGCCGTTCCTCGGGCACTCTAGCCCGACTGAAGGTCGCCCGGCGCGACAATAAGGATGTGCTGGTGTCGCTGGAAAAGCGCATCTCCAAGCTCAAAGGAGATGATCGCATCGCTGGGCTCAGTTCGATCGAGATGCTCGCGGTCTGGGAAGCCTGCTCCAACTGGTCGTACGGACAGAAGACGTGGGATGACTCGGGCGACGGTTCGGGATACTACGATGGCCAAGCTCCCAAGCTCTATGAGGCGATGGTCGCAATGGAGCGTGTCGGGCACCGCGTGGGGATGCCCAAGACCTGCACTGCGTGCGGGAAGGCTCTTGTGCCAGCGCATGCATCTCCCTACTTCGACTATAAGTCCCTGAACGACCTGGCGCATTTACTACTGGCCGGCGTGTGTGCCTCCTGCGCGAGCGATCAGAGAAACGCAGAGGAGCAACGGAAAGACGATCTAAGGAAGGTCAAATCAAACACAGATGTGGCCCTGCTTGAAGAATACCGCGCGTCGACTTCCACGGCCGCCAATCTTGTTTCGATGGAAATGCAGATCATGTGCGACTTGCTCGACATCTTCGCGGACAGCACACTTGATGCGCATTACTGGGAGTCCTACATAGAGTGGTGGTACGAGAATCAATGCCTGGTTCCGGATATCGTTCGGCGACTGAAGACGTTGACAAGCATTGACACATTGAGTCGCGGACAAGCAGACCAGTTGTGCAAGGTTCTCACTCCCGTGTCCCTTCTTGAAGGAGCGGACCAACGGCCACTTCTTCAAGAGGAGATCAGGTCGACTATGCGGATCGGTTACGACGTCCACCTTTGGCATATCGGCGATATGAATGGCAGTATGAAAGTCGCGGTTAGGGGCACTATCTACGGCGAGTTTCTCCTGGGCTCGTGCCGTGAGGCTCTGCACGGGGCGCTTGGGAAAGTGGCAGATGGGTAGCTGGTCCCGACAGAGCGGGTCCTGCTGGACGCAGCGATCGGGCCCCGCACCCGGGTTTGGTCTTGCCGTCGGTGGCCGGGCGCGACCATTAGGTCATTGGGTTGCTACCGGGCCGAGGAACGGGCGAGAAGCCGACTCCATTTTGGCTGCGAGCTAGCGGCATGATCTGGGCCGGCCGCTCGCGGAGGTTGCCGCGGCCACAACTGATCCGATTTTGGCTGCTTCTCGTCGCAGGACCGGTGGGTGCTGCCTTACTGCTCCTGATCCAACACCTGGCGACGGGCAAGCCTTAGCCCATAGCCGAATCTGTCCTGCTCGTGCCACTTCAGGCGGACGCCGACCGGCGTCGGACCGCCCGGAGTCCACCTCGCACCTTCACCCGCCTAGTGGTGGTCCGACCTTCTGACCTGACCACTACGCAGCCATAGTGTTGATGGCACGGCATCACACCAACGGGCCGGATCCCTCGACCGTATCAGGGGTTGCCTTCGCTGGCCGAGCCGCAGACTACCCGTTGCCGTGTCCGTCCAACGATCGTTCAACCAAGGTGCCGAGGAAATGCCTCGAGGGGGAACCGCTAGCCATCGTCTTCGATGAAGAGCCCGTGTTCCTTCTGCAGCCCAGCAGTGTCGACTCCGTACTTTCGCAGGAGAACTAGCGAGTCCGGGTGCCAACCATGCCAGGACTTACGCCAAGCCTCCTCAAAGTACCGGGGAGCGTCCGCGATCATCATCAGATCTCGAGTAACGCCGAGCAAAGTGTTTCCGGACAGGATCGCCGCGTGCCGCTGGTCGTACGACGACGGAATCAGTGAGGCTACATCGTCGAGAGTGCGCACCCCGAACGCTCGTAATTCAGACACGGCGAGGTCCGAGGCTTCGGGGTTGTTGTACTCGGTCTGGAGAGCGCCAGATTTGACAGACAGAGGTAGGCGCTCGAGCAGCAGCTCTCGCAGTGAGATGGCATTCAGGTCGATTTGACTAAGCGCCTCGTCGCCACGACCTATCTCTTGCGCGATCTCGATCGTGTAGTTCGAGATCTCGCCGGCAAGCCAATCAAGCTCGCGGTCTGCCACCTCCAGAAGTCCCGCAGCCAGGTTCAGACGGCGTTCCAGCTCCGGTGGTAGCTGGCCGGGAGACTTGTAGCCTCGGTCGTGTTCGAATTCAGCCCATGCGTGCCCTAGTACGGTTGTGACTTGTACTTCAAACCGAATGTCCCTGAATGATTTCCAGTCATCGAGCAGCTCACGATCTGGACCAATCGCGCAGACGAAATGCCGAGCTCGATATCCGAGGCGGTCGCGTCCAAGGTCGTTGGCCTTGTCCTTGGTCAAAGAAGGATCGACGGCGAATAGGCCACTCAGCTTCCGTTCGACCCGATCGATTTCACCAGTGAAGTACGTGATCACCCGCAACCCAACTAGGTCGTTTATCTCTGATCGCGGATCATCGTACCGTTGGGCTTTGTCCAGAAAGCTCTTTTCGCCTTTGGTGCGACTGAAGACCTCTTGGAATTGAATAGCGTCCTGTCTTAGAGCCACCTTGATCAACTTCGCAAGCTGCTCGCCGAACTGGTCGAATAGCTCGCGCTTCTGCCGGTGCCATTCCCGAAGCTCGGCTTCGTCAGAACGGCGGCCCGGGGCCGGTTCAGCCATTCTGCCGCCTCGCCTCCCTCGTGAGCGCCGCGATTGGGCTCACTCGCAGTGGCATACTATCAGCGCCATGGGCTACTACGACACGGCCGTTGTCTGCCGGGCGGGTCACGTCATCAACGACCACGCTGGCAGTCGACCGCAGTTCAACAAGAAATTCTGTCCTCAGTGCGGAGAAGCGGGGCTGAGCGCCTGCGAGCACTGTGGCCACCCCATCCAAGGGGACTACATAGCTGAAGGCGTGCTCATTCTGGGCGCGGGTCCCAGCCAGCCTGATCCGTATTGCCCCGAGTGTGGCCAGGCCTACCCGTGGCAGGCGGCGAAGGTCGCCTCTGGAGCGGAGGACTCCTCAGGGGAGCCTCGGATGACGAGCCGCGGAACTCCAGCCCGACGGAATCGCGGGCGCTAAGACACGCATCGCGGTGGCACAGACGCCTTGGGCGTCGCGTGTTTCCGCAAGAGGCGACCGGAGTCTCTCGAGCTCATCTTTACGATGGTTTCATCGTGTCGATCTGGATTGACGCAGTATCACGCCGCGCTAACCCACGACCGTCGTTCCGCCATCACATAGAACGGAGTCACTGCGTTTCGTACGCTTGGGATTCCCTATGCTTGGTGCCTTGATCGCAGCTGACGATGAGGGGTGCCGTTGAAGCGGATGCGGAATTCCCGGGCTCGGGTCCAGCGGTTTGTCGGTTCTCATTACCAAGCCATCACCTTGGCACTAGAAATGGCAGCGGGAGTCTGGCTGGTCATCTCGCTCAGGGGCGGTGCTCGCCTAGGGACTGATCAACTATTCGGTCCGATGATGCTGGCTACAGGGTCTGCGACGATCTCGATGATTGGCAGCCTCCGGGGAGATCTGCGCGAGGCGGCGCCAAGCGAGCAGACGCTGGTGCCGCCGCCCCTGGAACAGCGGATGGCGGTTGTGATCCGGCAACTGGGCGAACTCAGCAGCCAGTTGAGACCACTCATCCTGGAGGCAGCCAGCCTCACCGAACAGGCTGAGCAGCGGGCGGCCAGAGTGGCGCAGTTAGAGGCGGAAGAGCTGTCGTTGAGCCAGGAACTGTCGGTGCTCAGGACCATGACAAAAGGTCAGGCAGATGCCGTCGCGAAACTCATCGCCGAAGCCGAGCGCCGTTCCCAAAGGCACGATCGCCTCTACTTCATGCTTGGCGCATTCGTGACGATCACGGCCAGTTTCGCGGTGCTGTTCGTTGGGAAGATGCTCGGCTGGTGACGACTACCTGGAGGAAACCGCGCCATTCGGCGCCGAGACCTGGTCCGACAGGGGTTCGGTGGTAGGTCTAATAAGACTTAAGTGGCGCCTAGAGCCAGGCGGCAATGTTCTCCGTTTCGATCTGAGACCGTCCCCAACTGGCAGCAACCGCGGCTGAGGAAGCAAGATGGCACAGAACCGCATGACGTACCTGCAAGGGAAAGCGAAGAAGCTCCTTAAGGAAGCTAAGTTCCAGTTCAACATAGCTGGATTGACCCTCGAGCCGGCTGGTTCCGACGGGCGCCGACTCGACGCCTCCCCGGGGCATCCTCACTTACTGTGGCGCGTTGATGGCACGCCATGCGATGTACGCCTGGCACTGATATGGGACGACCCCGCCTGGAGAGTGGTCCTGCTGGTTGATGGCAATTCGGTGTTCCAACAGTGGGTGGGCGACGGAAAACAACTGGCCCAATACTTTGTCCCAAAGATCACGAGCGCGTGCCCTTAGGGGACAATCAGGGGTGATTGCATCTCGGCCCACAATACGACTAAGTGGCGCTTAGACTCACGACCGACTGGCCGCCTCTTGCTGGCGCTGTAGGCACCTCGCGCTCGGACGGTCCGCCGATCAATCGCCGCAGGAATCCCATCGCTCGCTCCCCCTGGTCGCGCCAGATGTCGGCAGCGCCAACGCACGGGATGCACGGGTACCGGGCTGTAGGGCACGACAAACGGCTCCCGTCGGCCAGTCGAGGCTGGCGGCGGGCGGCTGGCGCGG
>CAZRUC010000051.1:6529-10257 GCA_964603175.1 uncultured Anaerolineaceae bacterium | reverse complement strand
CCAGGCGCCGCTATTGCTGACAGGCAACAAGCACGATCCGAGCCAGTTCCTGATGCAAGGGGCCACGCCAACGGCTATCGGTATCGGCGAGGCCGTCTTCGCCATCTTCCTGGGATTGGGCCTGCTCTTCTGGGGGACCGTATATGCGCGGTTCCGGCGCACCACGTTGCTTCTCCTCGGAGTGATTGCCTTCGTCGTGCTGGCGATCGACGTCCTGGCCATCAACCACTTCGGCGGGGTCTCGCCAGCGCTTCTGATAGTGATGGTATTGGTGGGCCTCCTCGCCCTGTTCATGCTCTCCGGAGCGACGCCTGCGGCACTGGGCCTTCTGGCCGACGTGAGCGAGGGCTTCCATGAGGACCGCAGCGCGATCATGGGGCTCTATTCGGTATTCCTGGGGCTCGGTCAGGTCATCGGCGCGCTCGTCGGGGGGCTCGCGGCGACGTGGAAGGGCATCGACGGCCTGATCGTCGCGACGGGCGTCCTCCTCGCGATCGGCATGGTGGCGTTGCTCAACTTGCGGGCCCACGAGGGCGCGGACCTGCTCCGGACTGCCTCGACAGCCGAACTGAAGCCGCGGTCGGGCACGGTGACGACTCACCCGACCAGCCCGCGTTACCCTTGAGGGCCCCGCCAACAGAGGAAGAAACATGACCGTCGCCGTAGTCACCGACTCCGGATCCGATCTGACTCCCGCGCAGCTCGAGGAGTACAAGATCCGGCAGGTGCCATTGACGGTGTCCTTCGGCGAAGCGAGCTACCTATCGCCCGACGACCTCACGCCGCAGGAGTTTTGGGCCAAGATGCAGGCTCCGGACTGCCCCTTCGCTCGAACGGCCGCGCCGAGCGCCGGACTGTTCAAACGGGCGTTCGAGCAGGCATTCGAAGACGGACACGACAGCGTCGTTTACGTCGGCCTGAGCGGCGGGCTCTCGGCCACCGTCCGCAACGCTCAAGTCGCCAGGGAGTTGCTGCCGACCGCGCGGATCGAGATCGTGGACTCGAAATCCGCCTCGATGGGGATCGGAGCCCTTGCCATCCGCGCCTCGCAAATGGCGGCCGCCGGCTCATCGCGCGTCGAGATCGTGGAAGAGCTCGAGCACCTCCGGGACCGGGTCGTCATCTTCGTCGGCTTCGAGACGCTCGAATACCTGCGCAAGGGCGGCCGCATCGGCGCCACAAAGGCGGCAATCGGCGGCCTGCTCTCGATAAAGCCCATCATGACGATGGAGGACGGGATCATCGTTCCGCTGGACCAGCCCCGCACCCGCGCGAAGGCCCGCGAGAGGATCCTCGAGCTGATGTCCGATCGGAAGGTCACCGAGCTCCACATTCTTTACTCGCCTCCGATGGACTCGGCCGCCTTCCGCGCCGACGTAATCGCACAACTGCCCGAGCCGACGCCGGAAGTGGTCACGGAGCAGTTCATCGGCCCCGTGATCGGCGCGCACGTCGGGCCCGGCGCCTATGGCGGCGCGCTCCTGAGGGAATTCTGACTGATACGGGTCAAGAGACCGAACCGCCAAGGTTAGTTTGGCGAAATCGAGTTGGCGCTACCACAACGTTAGGACAATCAGCCCGCGCACCGATGACAACCGGCGATGGCGTCACGCCTGCGCAGGTCTATAATCGGCCCAGGTGGATCCAACGTGACGCCGCTCTCCGGACCAACGGAAGGCCGCCACGACATGTTGAGCCGCCGGCGAGCAGGCCATCCGTGAAGGTAGGCCGCTGGCTGAGTGACGGCGCGGCAGGAGGGCATCCAGCCGATGGCGACCGAGCAGCTTTCGCCCACTATCAACGCATGGGAAGTCGCCCAGAGCCAGTTCGATCTGGCAGCTGAGCGGCTCCATCTATCTGCGGACCTGCGCAAGGTCCTGCGACAGCCGAAACGTAGCCTCACGGTCCATTTCCCGGTGAAGATGGACAACGGTTCGGTCGAGGTCTTCACCGGATATCGAGTCCAGCACAATCTTTCCCGCGGCCCCGCCAAGGGCGGCATCCGTTACCACCAGGACGTCACGCTCGATGAAGTCATGGCCCTTGCCATGTGGATGACCTGGAAGTGCGCGGTTGTCGGGATCCCGTTCGGCGGCGGCAAAGGCGGGGTCGTGGTCGATCCCAAGAAGCTCAGCATGCGTGAGATCGAAGGTCTGACCCGTCGATTCACGACCGAGATCAGCGTGCTCATCGGCCCCGAGCGCGACATTCCGGCTCCCGACGTGAACACCAACGCCCAGACCATGGCCTGGATGATGGACACGTACTCGATGAATGTCGGGTATACGGTTCCGGCCGTTGTGACCGGCAAGCCCATTCCGCTCGGCGGCTCGGAAGGTCGGAACGAGGCCACGGCGCAGGGTGCGGTCTACACGATCGTGGATGCGGCGCGACACCTCGGCATGGACCTGCACAAGACGCGGGTCGCAGTCCAGGGCTTCGGCAACGCCGGCTCCATCGCCGCCCAGCTCATCTCCGTCCAGGGCGCCAAAGTCATTGCCGTGAGCGATTCGACCGGTGGCATCTACCGGCCGGAAGGCCTCGACGTCAACGCCATCTGTTCCTGGAAGCAAGAGCACAACACGGTCACGGGCTTCCCAGGCACGAAGGACATCAGCAATGCCGAATTGCTGGAACTCGACTGCTACATCCTCATTCCGGCGGCGCTCGAAAACCAGATCACCGCTCGGAACGCCGGGAAGATCCAGGCTCGGATCGTCGCCGAAGCGGCCAACGGGCCCACCACGCCCGAAGCCGACGAAATCCTCCACCGCAACGGCGTCTTCCAGATCCCGGATATCCTGTGCAACGCGGGAGGGGTCACGGTCAGCTACTTCGAGTGGGTGCAGGACCTGGACCGCGACTTCTGGAGCGTGACGCAAGTCAATGCCAAGCTGCACGAGATCATGACCAAGGCCTTCTCGAGCACACTCGAGATGAGCCTTCGCGAAGACGTCAATATGCGCATCGCCGCCTACTTGCTCGCGGTTCAGCGAGTGGCCGACGCGACATCGGTTCGAGGTCTCTACCCATAAAGACTACGAGAACCGGCACCTAGCTTTCATCCGCGGCCCCGACGCCCCCCCTCGCGTCGGGGCCGCAGCCTTTTCCGTGGCTCCGCGACGCTGCCGCCCACCGAGCCGGCCGTTCGAGTAAGCGGGCCGGTGCTACGATCCGGGCATGCTCGACCATGAAGAAAAGTTCCTGTTCAAGGAAGAGATCCTCCACCTGGCCAACTCGCTGTCAGAGCCCGGCGTGCTCGACAACGTCGAGGATCTCCTGACAGACGTCATCACCAGCCCTCGGTTCGATTCCGAGGTCTTCACCCTGGAGCGGTCGCTTCAGGTGATGCTCGGGGCCCGCGCGGGCGCGACGCTGGTCGGGCTCGTGACGGTCACGCCCGAAGTATTCGACGAGATCGCCGAGGTTCGAATTCCGCCGGAAGTTCAGGAGCGCCTGGTCGCCTGGCGGGCTCGGTTCGGGCTGGCGATCGATAACGCCCTCAACTACCTGAACAACCCCGATGGCATCCAGGGCCACAACTTCTCCACGCAGATCGCCCATGTCGACGAGCGGCGGGTTCTGCAGGGTCGGTTGACACTGGTCCGCTACAACAACGAGCCGCAGTTCTTCCTGGCCGACGCCGGCGTCTTCTTTGGTCTCGTAGTCGACATCCTCGAGCGCCTCGGCCCCTATCTCGAGCCGGACTCGATCGATGCCGAGATGCT
>CAZRUC010000051.1:0-6429 GCA_964603175.1 uncultured Anaerolineaceae bacterium | reverse complement strand
TCCTCGAGCGCCTCGGCCCCTATCTCGAGCCGGACTCGATCGATGCCGAGATGCTGGGCCGGCTGCGCGATGCGGTCCAGCTGGTAGATCGCAAGACGGCGCCGCGAGGCTAGGGCGCGGCGGTAGATCAGGCCTGTGGCTCCTTTGCCTTGGGCCCGACGGCGCCGAACTGCAGCCAGCGGCGCCTGACCGGGTCGAGCACCCTGGCCAGCAACCCGATCATGACGATGAGCAGCACTAGTGCCAGGCTGAGCGGCAGCACCACGACCAGGCACCAGATGGCTACGGTGGCGGCTCCCCGGCCGACCTCGCTGAGCGTTCCCGCAGCCTGGTTGAACTGCTCATTCGCGCTCCAAGCGACAGCTGCCGACGCAGTCGCCGAGGGGCTGGGACTCGGTTCGGCCGCCGGGACCTCCAGGATGACCGTCAGCGTGCTGTAGGCGGACTGGTCGCTCAAACCCTGGACCTGCGCAGTGAGCTCTTCGATCTGGCCCTGGACGTCGGCCAGGCGCTGCTGCACCGTGAGCACATCGGCGATGGCCGTCGCCTTGTCCATGATCGCCTGGACGGCCTTCTCGGACGCCTTCAGGTTGTCGATCCGCGCCTGGAGGTCCACGATCTGGCTGCCCACCGACGCCGAATCACTGTGCTCTCCCAGCACCTTCGTGCCGAGCTTTCGCATCGCCGCCAGGGCGTCTTCGAACCGAGCTACCGGCACACGATAGGTGACCGACGCCAACCCGCTCGCCGTCGAGGTGGTCCGATCCGACCCGGCCAGCCAGCCACCCAGGGCGTGGATCTGGTCGGTGGCTCGTGCCACGGACTCATCGATGCTGCCAACCTGGATATTGATCGAGCCGGTCTTGACGATGCGATCCTCGGGAACTCCAACGCCACTGGTGGGCCCGGTTGCACCGGCGGACTGCTGCGCGGCTGCGTCGGCGGCCGAAGCCGAGGTGGCTGGAACTAGCGGATTGCCCCCCAGGTAGTTCGCCTCAGAGGAGGCACTGGTCACTTGCGCGGCCGGCTGCTGGTACGAATACCCTCCAGTCGAAGCCGGACCGGCCGAACTGCCGCACGCGGCAACTGCGATCGCGCTCAAGCCGAGCGCAACGACAAGAAACGACGTCCCTCTAAACTGCGTCCCTCGCATGGTGCCCCTCTCATCCATCCCCTGCTCCGGCGGACCGTCCCGTCGGAGCTCCATCCACTATGCGCGACGGCCCGGCCGCCGGTTCACTCAGTCGAAGCGATCAGGCCTGGGTCGGAGTAGCGTTCCGGCGGTGCCCGCCACCCATTAGGCGGCGGCTCAGTCGCCACGCCAGGAACAGGACGAGCAACGCCAGCAGCACGGGCAGGCCGACGATGACGGCCCAGACGACGATGGTGACGAGGCCCTGTCCGATTCGAACGAGCTGGGCCACGGCCTGATCGATCTGACCGCCCAGCTGCCAGCCCTGCGCGGTTTGCGTCGTAACGGTTTCATTGGGCAGCGTGAACGTCACGGCGACGGTGCTCATTGCGGCCTGATCGCCCAGGTGGTTCCGTTGGGCTGTGAGTTGCTCGATCTGACCCTGGGTGGTGCTCAGCTGCTGCTCGACCGCGAGCACATCCGGGATTGCGGTGGCACGGGCCATGATCGCCTGGAGGGCGCTTTCGGTCGTCTTGAGGTTGCTCAACCTGGCGTCGAGATCGATCGCCTGGGAAGTGACGTCGCTCGTGTCCGTCTGCTCCGAGACGACTTTGCTCGCAAGCTTTCGAAGATCGGAGAGCGCTTCGTCCCAATGAGCGACCGGCAGCCTGTAAGTGACCGTCGCCGAGGCATTGTCCGCGGAGCCCGACCGGGTTGAAGAAGCGGCATAGCCGCCCATGCCGGTGACCTGCGTTTGGGCCTGTGACACGGCCGAGTCGAGACTGGCGACCTGGAGCGCCATCTGGCCGGTCTTTACGATCAAGCTGGTATCGGCGACCGGGGCGAATTCGTTCGGCGAAGACGGAACAAACGGGGCGGCCGAACCGGCCGGAAGGGCGCCCACGCCGGCCCCGCCGTCCGTCAGGCCGGCCGGCAGGCCCATGGCGGCCGATTGAAGGGAGTCGCGGAAGGTACCGGCCGGTTGTTGTCCGCCCGTTCCTGACGCGCCGATCAGGTAACCGGCGCTCAGGACGGCGATAACTACCGCGATGAGCACCATCGGGCGGAGTGCGGCGGTACCGCGGCGGCGAAGGCGGGCCTTGAGGTTGAGGATGGGTGACACACGCCGATCGGCCGCGTGAGGTTCCTGGTCCTGATCCATTGCCACGGGTCCGCCCTCCGGAATGCTGATTGGAACCGCTCGTGGGTTCGACCAGCTGAGGACGCTACGAGGGGGTTGGCGGTTCCATCGGCCCAGGGGAATGGCGCAGGGGAGTGGCGCCCTGGACCGTGGCGCCGCGATCAGCTCAGGGCAGCGGCTCGTTGTCGATGAGCCGGACGTCGCCGAAGCGAACTGCGAGCGAGAGCAGCGCCACCCCCTCGATGCGGGTCAGCTCTCGGAGAGTGGCCGGGTCGGAGCAGCTCACGTACTCGGGCTGGGCCAGCGGCTCCGTCGCGAGGGTCGCCCGCATCGCGGAACGGAGTGTTTCGCCGTCGCGTCCCCCGGCGTCGTAGTGGCTGCGGGCGGCTAGCAACGCCCGTCGCAGAACCGGCGCGGCCGCCCGCTCGGCAGCGGTGAGTCGTACGTTGCGAGAGCTCAATGCCAGCCCGTCGGCCTCGCGAACGATCGGGCAGCCGACGACGTCCGTCCCGATCCCGAGGTCGTGAGCCATGCGCCGGATCACCAGCAGCTGCTGAGCGTCCTTCTGCCCGAAGTACGCCCGATCCGCGCCTGCCAGGCACAGCAGGATTGCCACGACGGTTGTGACCCCTTCGAAATGGCCCGGCCTGGCCGCGCCTTCGAGCGGCACCGTCAAGGGCCCGACGCGCACGCTCGTTTGGAAACCGTCCGGATATATCTCGTCGACCGATGGAATGAACACGAGGTCGGCACCCGCCGCGGCACACGCCCGAACGTCGGCTTCTTCGTCGCGCGGGTATTTGTCGAAGTCGGCGGCGTCGTTGAACTGGCGTGGGTTCACGAAGATCGTGACCAGCACCGTCGCGTTCTCCGTGCGAGCACGTTCTATGAGCGAGGCGTGCCCGGCATGGAGCGCGCCCATCGTCGTCACGAGACCGATCGGGCCACGGGCTCCGGCCAGGGCGTTCTTGAGCTCGGATCGAGTACGCAGCACGCGCGCGGGGCTCATCCGCTAGAGATCTCGGTCGAGCGGGATCCCATTTCCGACTACCGTGCCGGACGCCCGGTCGAGCGTGGTTCTGCCGAGGATTTCGTCGAGCGTCGACTCGTCCATCCGCGTGCTCTCCGCAGGACCCGGAAATGCCCCGGAGGCGACGTCGTCGCGGTAGGTCTCGGCTGCCGTCCTGATTATCGAATACAGCTCGGCGTAGTGGCGAGCGTGCTTGGGCGTGAACTCGGCGCTCATGCCGAGAACGTCGGTGACGACCTGGACCTGGCCGGAGCAACCGGCGCCTGCGCCGATGCCGATCGTCGGGATGTGGAGCCGTTCGGTGATCGCCGCGGCGAGCTGCTCGGGCACGAGTTCCAGGACGACCGCGAATGCGCCCGCCTGTTGGACGGCCAGGGCATCCGCGAGGAGCTGGCGTCCGGCCTCGCGTGTCTTGCCCTGAACGCGGTGGCCCCCGAGCTGGTGGATCGACTGTGGAGTGAGGCCGATGTGGCCCATCACCGGTATCCCGGCGCGGACGATCGCTTCGATGGTTCTGGCGCTGCGCTCGCCGCCTTCGAGCTTCACGGCCCCGGCGCCGCCTTCGCTCAACAGCGCGCCGGCGTTTTCCAGGCTCGCTTCGGGCGTAACTCCGTACGACAGGAACGGCATGTCCGCAACCACCAACGCTCGACTCGTGCCCCGGACCACCGCCTTGGTGTGGTGGAGCATCTCCGTCATCGTCACGCGGACGGTGCTGTCGTAGCCGAGGATGACCTGGCCCAGTGAATCGCCCACGAGCACCATCGGGATGCCGGCCTCGTCGAGGATTCTGGCAGTCGGATAGTCGTAGGCGGTCAGCATCGCGATTCGATGGCCCTGCTCGTACAAGCGGGCGATCGAGGCGATTGTCATTCGTGAGGCCTGCTTGGGTGACGGTGCCTGGCTCATCGGCGCTCCTCCGCAAGAGGTGCGTTCGCCGGAACTCGTGCCGCGAGCCGGGCGACTACCCGGTCGAGAAGCAGCTCGGCCACCTTGCGCTTGGACATCAGCGGCAATTCCTCGCGCGGGCCGTCGGCCGCATAGAAGGTGACCCTGTTCGTGTCCGTGCCAAACCCGGATCCGGGTTCCGCGACGTCGTTGGCGACCAGCAGATCCACGCCCTTGGCCTCGAGCTTGGCGGTCGCCCGGTCGAACGAGCCGGTTTCTGCGGCGAAGCCCACGAGGACGGGACTGAGCCAGCCGGGAATCGAGGCCGCAGCACGCACCCTCGATGCGACCTCGGCGAGGATATCCGGCGTGGCCTCGAGGTCCAGGCTCATTCCGTCGCCTCGACTCATCTTGCGGTCGGAAGGGGAGCGGGGGCGGAAGTCGGCCACGGCTGCGGCCATGACGAGAACGTCGAAAGCGGGGCCGTCCGACGGAGTCATGCCGCGCAGGGCCGACTGCATTTCGGCCGCGGTTTCGGCCCGAACGACGTGAGCGCCGGCCGGAGGCTGGACCGAGACGTTGCCGAGGACGAGCGTCACGGCCGCGCCCCGGTCGAGCGCTTCCTCGGCTATCGCGATCCCCATCTTGCCGCTTGATCGATTGCCTACGAATCGGACCGGGTCGATCGGTTCGGCGGTACCGCCTGCCGTGACGACGACGTGGCGACCCGCGAGATCGGATCGGCTCGAGGACGGGACGTGGAAGCCGAAGGCGCGTTCGGGCGCGCCACTCTCGCCTGGCGCTCGGGTCGGACCGCGCCTCACTGCCTCGACGACCGCGTCCACGATCTTCGAGAGCGTTGCGAGCCGACCCTGCCCGACCATCCCCGAGGCGAGAGGCCCCGACTCCGGATCGACGATCGCGTAGCCGAACTCGCGAAGCCGCTCCACATTGGCCCGTGTGGCCGGGTGGCCGTACATGCCTCCATCCATCGCCGGGGCGACGATCACCGGGACCGATGTGGCGAGGCACGCGGCCGAGATCGAGTCGCTTGCGAGACCGTGCGCCATGGCCCCGAGCCAGTGCGCCGTCGCCGGAGCGACGACGATCGCCTCAACGTCGTGAGCGGCGCTGATGTGCCCGATCCGGCCATCTGCCTGGAGTGCCAGAACGTCGGCGTCGACCGGATGTCGACTGAGCGTCTCGAGCGTCAGCGTTCCTACGAAGGCGGTCGCGGACGCAGTCATCAGGACTCGTACGTCCGCTCCTTCGGCCTGGAGAAGGCGGAGGAGGTCGACCGCTTTGTAGGCGGCTATCGAGCCCGTAATGCCCAGGGCGAGTCTTCGGCCCTCGAGGCGTCCGGTCGTTTTCGTCATTTCGCGGTGTCCGAAACTATGTGGATCGAGGCGGCGGCGCTGCCCGACCAAGCGGCAGGATCCAGCCCGGGAACGCCCTCCACCCCGCTTGCAAGGGTCCACAGAATGGCCAGGCCCTTGAGGGTCAGGTCCGAGTCGGTGGCGTCCACGCCGGGCAGATCGCGAGCCCAGGGCGCGCCGGAGAGGCCGCCGGTGAGCACGACCTGGATGTCGACTTCGCGGACTCCCTCCGCTTGAGCCAATTCGAGGCGGACTCGCTCGAGCAAGCCCAGCGTGAGGGCGCGATATCCGAGTACGACCCCGGACTGCATCGCCGAGACTGTATCGGTGCCGATGGCGCGCTCCGGCTCGCGCAGCTCGATTCGCGGTAGCCGGGCCGTGCGGGACGCGAGCGCCTCCAACCCCAGCTCGAGGCCCGGCGTGATCGCGCCGCCGACATATGCGCCGTCGCCGGCCACGCAGTCGAACGTCGTCGCGGTCCCGAAATCCACCACGATCGCCGGGGTGCCGTACAGCCGCGCCACCGCGAGCGCGTTGACCAAGCGGTCCGCGCCGACTTCGGCGGGTCGCTCCGTCCGAATCGGCATCGGCACGTTGTCGGCGCCGGCAATCATCAGCGGAACGCCACGACGTTCGGCGACGCTCGTGGCCACACCCGTGAGGGCGGGCACCACCGAGGCGAGGGCAATGCCGGTTACATCGGCCAGCGAGGCCCCGTCCAGGCGCAGCAATCCGTCTACGAGAAGCTCGAGCTCGTCGGCCGTCTCCGATCGTCGCGTCGCGGCGCGGCGACTGGCCATGATCGACTCCCCGTGGACGAGGCCAAGGGTCACGTTCGTGTTGCCGATATCGAGCACGAGAA
>CAZRUC010000050.1:0-10280 GCA_964603175.1 uncultured Anaerolineaceae bacterium | reverse complement strand
CCCGACGAGGCTGAGGGACATGATCGACACAAACGACAGGTCGATGTCGCCTGCAATGATGACCATCGTCATGAAGAGGCCGGCGATCGCGAAATACGGGGTCGTCTGGGCGAACGCCAGATAGATCTGGGAATTGAGGAACGTCGAGGGCGCCCCAATGATGAAGATGGCCCAGACGCCAAGAAAGGCGACGGTGATGCCGATTTGCGAGGCCCACGAGCCCGTGAATGCAGTGATCGGGCTGCGCGCACGAGCCGGCTTGACTGGGGCGACGACTGGCGTCATGCGTGCTCCTCAGTGGACTCCGTGGTCGCGTCGACGGTCTCGCCTTCCTTTCGATAGCGCTCCTGCTCCTTGAAGGTGCCAGTCGCGGCAACCTCGCGCATGATGTTCATGAGCTCTTCCAACGAGTAGCGCGAGGTCAGGAACTGCCCCGCCACGCGCCCTCGGTCAAGCAACACGATCCGGTCCGAGACCGAGTAGACGTGGAAGATGTTGTGATCGATGAAGATCGCCGACTTGCCCGCAGCCCGTATGCCTTCCACGAAGTGCAGGAGCTTCTCTGTCTCTTTGAGAGAGAGGCCCATCGTCGGTTCATCGAGGATGATGATCTCGGCCTGGAAGTGGAGCGCTCGCACGATAGCGAGGCCCTGGCGCTCGCCACCGGAAAGCCCCTTGACGTTCGTGTTCGGGGTCAGGACCGCCGAGGTGAAACCCATCGACTCGCCCATGAGGTCGGCCGTGGCTCGCCTCATGCCGCCGACGTCGAGGAACCCCAACCGGTTGCCGACCGGGCGGCCCATGAAGATGTTCCGCCAGAGAGGCAGCTGATCGGCGAGGGCGCGTTCCTGGAAAACGGTCTCGACGCCGAGAGCACGAGCCTTCTGGACGTCCATGCCAGTGACTCGCTGGCCGCCGAAGTAGATCTCGCCCTCGTCCGGCTGATGGACGCCGGTGATGATCTTGATGAGCGTCGATTTGCCGGCACCATTGTCGCCAAGCAGGCCGACAACCTCGCCGGTCCCGAGTTCGATGTTCACGTCTTGTAGAACGTGCACGCCTCCGAACGACTTGGAAACGTGACGAAGCTCGAGACGCTTGACACTCTGCGATGCTGGGGCCGCGGCGGGCTCGAGGGCCGCCAGGACCGGTTCAGTAGTTTGAGTCGGCTGACGAGCGCCTGCGCGCTCGCCAGCCGACATGCCGTTCGCGGCAGTCGATTGAGACATCTAGCGGATTTGCTGCGTAACGAGCGGCCCGATAGCGTCGATGTTCGTCTTGTCGACAAAACCGGCGCCGGTGTTGATGAACAGGCCGCCAAAGCCGAACTTCTTCTCCATGCAAAGCTGCTCCACGCCGAAGAAGCCCTGGAGGTATTCCTGCTGGTCGATGACCAGGCTGACGTATCCATCCTTGATGCCCTGAACCGTAGACGGCGACATGTCGAAGCCGGCGGCGAACACCTTACCTGGTGCCAGGTTCGCGGCCTTCATGAAGGTCGGGATGGCGGAAGTGAGGTTGCCGTGGTCGATGAACATTGCCTTGATGTTCGGGTGCGAGGCCGCGAATCCGGTGAAGGTCGCCGTGCCCGCGTTCGGGTCGGCGTTGGTAGCGGAGTCGATCTCGAGATAGTCGACCTTCATCCCGGCAGCCGTGAGGGCGTCGGTGATGCCTTTGGTGCGCTCACCGCGGCCGGGCTGCGCCGCGAGACCCCAAACGAAGACCTCGTCGCCCGACTTGAGGCCGCCGCGCTTGATCGCCTCGTTGGCCAGAGCGGCGCCGGCGTCATGCAGAACCGCACCGGTGTAGCCGAGGCCGTGGGCGGCTTCAGCCGTCGGCAGCTCGGTGTTCATCACGGTGATGGCGATGCCCTGCTTTATTGCGTCATTGATGAGCGAGTCGAAGGAAGCGTCGCCGGGATGGCCCATGACGGCGATGCCATCGGGCTTGGTGGCGACGGCCTGCTGGAATTGCGTGATCATCGTGGCCGGGTCCCAGTTGGACCACTGGTACGACACGTCCGGTCCGAACGCCGCCTGAGCAGCCTTGGCGCCGTTGTAGACGACCGTCTCGAAGCTACCGCCAGGGGTCCCGCCCGGGAAGAAGGTGATCTTCATGCCGCTGCAGAACTGGGCTGCGGGGGCCGCGCCCCCACCGCTCGGGTTGGCACTCGAGCCCCCGGTGGGCGTGGCGTTGCTGTTGCCGCATGCGCCGACTACCAGAGCAAACGCCGCTACCATCAGCGGGAGTTTCGTCAAGGATCTAGACATTCCTCTTCACTCCTCAGGTACCTGTGAAGCCGAAGGTTGCGGCTCCAGTTTGACCGTCCTGTGTCGGGCCCCGCTTCATCGTGGGGGAACGACCTCCCTTCTGGTTTCGAGTCTTCGATTCTTGGGGCGTGAGCCCGAAGGTGGGTCTCGGAGATCGCGCATGGGCCCGTAGAAGGGGTAGCCGTCCAACGGCCGTGAGCAACCAGGCAATCGGGGGCGGACCCGCACCGACTTCGCACCCATCCTCGCCCTTTCCTGAGCCGCACAAAGGCGGCTTAGCCGACGACCAGGGCACGTATGCGGGCGCATCCGTGGGTCGCCCGTAGTGGAGCCCCGCGCGAATTCGCCTCCTGGCTCCAGACTCACCGTTTCGGCCGCGGTGTGCCCGTTATCGTTACCGGTAACGGTAACGATAACAACAACGATACTAGCTATGTCGACGGTTTGATAGCTCTTTTGCACTACGGCCAGGGGGCTGTTCCCCCACCCTTCACTGTGTCAACTGGCACGCACAAATCACACAACGCAATATCCTTGGCCCATGGTGATTCAGAAGCCGGGTGGCGGTCGGCCGTCCCGACAGTTCATCGTCGATCAGGGCGATCTCGGAATGTGCGACCTCGCGCGCACGGGCGGGCTTGCGGCGCCCGTCGAGGATCAGCAGATCTGGCGGGGCATCGGCCGCGAGGTCGGGGCCGGGGGCGTTCTCGCGACGACGTTCCGTCTCGACCGGACGTTCGGCGTCGATCGCGTCGCGACGATGCTGCTGGATCGGTTAGTGGACCTGCTCGTAGCGCCGTTTCAGGTGCTGACTCCGGGGGCGGGATGGCTCCCGCCGACCCGCCAGTCATGACCAGCGGCGTGGTCTTCGACGTCCGGGAGTTCACGCTTCACGATGGTCCCGGGATCCGCACAACGGTCTTCCTGAAGGGCTGTCCCCTGGCGTGCACGTGGTGCCACAACCCGGAGGGACTCGACCCCGTCCCACAGATCATGCGTTCATCGACGGGCGCCCGAGCAGTGGGCCGGCGCTACGAAGCAGTGGAGCTCGCCGAGCTCCTGTCTGGGCAGGCCAGGATCCTAGCTGACAATGAGGGCGGGGTAACGTTCTCCGGCGGCGAGCCACTCGCCCAGGCCAGTTTCGTCGCGGAGGTCATCGACCTTCTGCCGGCCACTCAAATCGTGCTCGACACGTCCGGCTTCGGAGGGAAGGACGCCTTCATGGCGCTAGCCCGACGCGCGGACCTGGTGTTCTTCGACCTGAAGATCGTCGACCCGGTTGCCCATCTGCGCTGGACCGGGCAAGACAACGCGCCGATCCTGAGGAACTTGGCACTCCTGGAGCAGCTCGGGCGACCGTTCGTCGCTCGCGTTCCGCTCGTGCCCGGGGTCACCGACACGAACGAGAACCTCACGGCGATCGCGTCCCTTGTCGCCAGCAATCGCATGCTGGTCCGGGTCGAGCTCCTCCCCTACAACAGGGCGGCCGGAGGCAAGTACGCGTCGTGCGGCAAGACGTTCGCGCCAGGATTCGACGAGGATCGGGCGCCCAACGCGGACCTGGACCCGTTCGAGCGGGCCGGCATCGAGGCACGAGTGGCATGAACGAGCGGATCTCTGGGCTTCGGGCCCGCACCCGCAGCGGAGCGTATCGCGCCTACCGCCTTCCTCCGGCGCAGGATCTCACGGCCGAATGCGACGCGCACGGGCTCTCGTGGCCCGCGCGAATGGCGCTGCTGACCCGCCGCCAATGCGAAGCGGAACGGGTGGTCATCGGGCTAGATGAGCGGATCGTCTTCACAAGGACTGTTCCCACGGTTCCGGCCGTCTGGACGCGCGATCAGCAGGACCGCCTCGCCGCCGGCTGGACATTCCACGAGGGGGGCCTTATCAACAACATCTGTGCGGACTGGGGGATGGCCATCTCGCAGGGCCTCGAAGGCCGGCGGCGCGTGGCGCTGGCGAGTCGGGAGCGCGCGAATGCGGCCGGGGACGCGGAGGCGATCGAGTTCCTGGGCGCCGCTATCGAGACCGTCGACGCGGTCTTGGAGCTTGCGGCCCGGTATGCAGCCGAGGCACGTCGCCTGGGCATGGACGACGTGGCGGATCTGCTGGATCACGTACCGGCGCGACCGGCTCGGACGTTTCACGAGGCGTTGCAGTCGCTCCGGCTCCTCCAAGCCGTCGTCTGGCTGTCCGGCCACCACCACGTCGGGCTCGGTCGGCTCGACCAGTACCTGTGGCCGTACCTGGCCGCGGACCTTGAGGCGGGCCGGCTCGATGAGGGCGGCGCCGAGGAACTGCTCGCCGAGTTCTATATCGCACTCAACCGCGATTCGGACTGCTATCCGGGGATCCAACAGGGTGACAATGGTCAGACCGTGACCCTCGGTGGGATGACGCCCGACGGCCGCGACGGCGTAAACCCCCTCACATGGATCGCGCTTCGGGTGGCGCGCGACTTGGGGCTCATCGACCCCAAGATCAACCTCCGGATCGGTGCCGACACCGACCTCGCGCTACTCGAGCTGGCGTCAGAGCTGACGCGGCGCGGCCTCGGGTTCCCGCAGTACGCAAACGACGACGTCATCATCCCGGCGCTCGAGGCTCACGGGTATGCACCCGAGGACGCCCGCGATTACACCGTCGCTGCCTGCTGGGAGTTCATCATCCCGGGTCGGGGGATGGACGTCGTAAACATAGGAGCGGTCTCTTTTCCTCATGCCGCCGACACCGCGATCCGCGCCGGCCTGGCGGGCGATTGGTCGTTCGACGCAATCCTTGAACGCACGGCAGCCGAGATCCAGAGGCAAGTGCATGAGCGCGTCGAGCCGTTCGAACGGCTCCTGTGGGCGCCGGCGCCCTACTACTCGGTGCTAATGACCGACGCCCTCGAGACGGGCCGCGACCACGGTTCGGGCGCGCGGTATCGGAATCTCGGCATCCATGGGGCCGCCGCCGCAGGTGCCGCCGATGCGCTGGCCGCCGTCCAGCGCCACGTGTTCGAGATCGGTGACATTTCGCGGCGGGAGCTTCTCGCCGCGCTTGACGCGAACTTTGTCGGTCAAGAGGTTCTTCGCCGCAAGCTCGCCGAGGAGAGCCCGCGTGTGGGCTTGCATGAAGCGAGGGCGGATGAGCTGCTGCGCAAACTTTACGACTGGTTCGCCGACGCCTGCGAGTCCGAGCGAACCCCCTCGGGCGGGATCGTGCGGCCCGGCACGGGCTCCGCGATGTACTACATGTGGCTCGCACGCGGCCGCGCTGACGGGCCCCTCGCGGAGCCGGTGGTAGGGGCGACTGCCGACGGACGCCATGAGGGCGACCCCTTTGGCGCAAACCTGGCACCGACGCCCGGCACGAGCCTCCGCGGCCCCATCAGCGTCTTGCAATCGTACGCCGCGATCGACTACCGCCGGGTTTGCAACGGCGGCCCGATCACGATGGAGCTTTCAGACTCAGTGTTCCGCGACGCAGAGTCGATCCGCAAGGTCGCGCTCCTCGTCCGCACTTTCGCTCGCCTCGGCTGCCAACAGCTCCAGATCAACGCGCTCAACGCCGCAACCCTGCTCGATGCTAAGGCCCACCCTGAACTGCATCGCGACTTGATCGTCCGAGTCTGGGGTTGGAGCGGCTACTTCTGCGAACTGGCGCCAGAGTACCAGGATCATGTCGTCGCCCGCCACCTTCACGCCGGGCTCTGATCAGACCCGACGAGCCCGCCATCCAGGTGAGGCGCAGGCGTCCTGCGCCTACCCGATGACATCGACGTTTCGGGCGCCGCATCGAGGTAACCCCGTGAAACGCACCGAGCCCGATCTGGCCGCTCCGTCGGCGACCGTCGTGCGAGCGCCGTCCGCTTCACCGGCGGCGGCTCAGGCCTGTTCGGCCCGACGACACCGGTGCACTCATACCCAGCCGGTTCGTGCGCGACGAACTGCAGAAGGCGATCCGGAAGGCTCGTGCCGCGTCCTTCGTCGTGACCTGGCACGGACGGGTGTTCGGGGTGCTGTCCGAGAAGGCCGGAGAGGGGCCTCAGGCTTAGAAAGTGGCGCGCCCGGAGGGTGACGGACGCACTCCACCAACCATCATGATCGAGGGCTTGGACGCTCTGGTGGAGGCGCTGCTGGCGGCATAGGCCAACCGCATGGCCCGGGGACTCACAGCCGATGACATACCTCGGGGAGGTCAAAGGCCATCCACGATCTGGCACCCGGAACGGCGGGTCCTCGGCCAATCGGATTACCCGATCCAATTCGGAAGAACTCAAGCCGGGTTGCACCTCTGGCAGATGTCTAGCTCCTTCACCCCGGCTCGCGACTTCTTCCGTAGATCTTTGTAGCGCGAGCCGTTCCATATTGACATGAGGCTCTGGTTGTTCACGTTGCCCATCATGTGGGAGCTGAAGTAGTCATTCACGCAGTAGAGGACGTTGCCGTCCACATCGACCACCAGATTATTCGTCGACATCAAACACTTGGCGGACACTTTGTACCGATCGACATGCACAAGGCCGCTACGATTGGCCAGTCGCAATGAGGAGCTCATCTTCTCGAAGACGATATCCTCGTGACCTGGGCGGTACCACGTCAGGAAGTCCTCCGGCTCTCTGCCTATATGACTCGTGACGAAGAATGTCGAGATGCCCGCGTCCGACAGCGAGCGATATCTATCTTCCGTGAGTAGGTCGCCGTTCGTATATAGGGTGAATCGAGCCTCTGGCACCCTCGATCGGAAGAGGCGCAGTATCTCCTCGAGACGAGCGTCGAGCAGCGGCTCACCGTAGAAGTGCGGGGAGATGATGCCGCGATAGTTGATCGCTGCAAGTTCGCTAACCAACCGCTCGATTAGCTCGGGACTCATCTTGCGCGTGCCACGGCTGTACTCGTGGTTGGGGCAGTAGGAGCACCGGCGATTGCAGTTCGAATTCATCTCGAATTCGAACTTGTAGAACCTGTCTCGAGTGTGGTAGCTGACTAGATTCTTGGCAAGGAACTCCCGATATCGGGCTAACTCGTAGCTGTTGTGGTCGAACGGAGTCCAGTAGATTGACCCGGTCAGCCTGTCAAGAAGCGCTCGCCCCAGCTGAGTCATATGCCCCCTGTTAGCCTATTCACTGTAGGGCGTCGTAGCTACAGAGCGAACCTATGCTGGCGAGCCGCCCACGGGTGACCCCAAGGACGACGGCGTCGCTCTTGTGGGTGCACGCGCACTGGACCTGAACTGCTCCGGGTCAAGGTCGGTCCCTGTTTCCCACTTTGACTTGAACTCTTGCTCCACGAAGGACATCAACTCTTGGTCCTTGAACGTTAGCGAGATCGACGGGTGGGGCGAGCCGGAGATGTGCGTGTTGTCGGCTCTGTAGACATACCAGCCGAGGAACGCAGAGACTGCGGAATCACGCGAGTCTCGGAGTATTGCCCCTCGCACGGAGGCCCGGTCTCGGTACGTATGGATGGTGAACCTCCGCAAAGCGCTTGGATCGACCCTGGCAACTTCATCGACAATGTCCGTCAGCGACTTGTGGAGCTCGTCGACTTGCGCTCTGCTAATGCTGACGTCGTCATCTTGGACCAAGAGCTGAACGGCGACTTTCTCTTTTAGAAGGCAGTCTTCGATCAACTCCCTTCTGCTGCCCAACGCCGCCGAGAGCAGCTGGACCGTCGCCACCCTCTGTACCCGGATGAGCCGGATCATCTCCGTGTCGGCCACGCCATCGGGGTAGAAGACCTTGAGCCTGCCTGCATCAGTGTCCACGAATGCCAGCGCGATCAGCAGAAGCGACACAACGAATAGGACCGCCGTCAGCACGACGAGCATGGTGCTCACCCCAGCGAAGACGGCAAACACCCCGGTAATGACAGGCCCCACAAGCAGAACGATGCCCGCGTTCAGATATCGAGGCGTCACTACCTTCATGGTCTCTCCCGGTTGGCAGAGTGACGGAACTGGCGAGGTCACGGCTCGTTTGGGCAGGAACGAAGCCGACGCGTCCGGCAGGCCTGCAGGATCATCGTAGGGCCCGGAGGGTTCGAAGGGAAGCGGTCGGTGTTGCATCCGCGAATGCTTCGGCCGGAACCGCAAGACGGCTGCCTCCAGGCTTTCCGTGCATGGCAAGGAGATGCGACATCTTGGCAACCGAGCCGGCGGGAACGACCGTCTCGGTCGTCGCTGCTGTTCTATCCCAAAGCCGGAGGATACCCCGGGATACGGAGCACTGGGCTGGGCGTTCAGCGGCTCCGGGAAGAGCAGGCCGCACCAGCCGCGCACCCTCCCGGCGCTTCGCCTGGTCGCCGAGACCTACGCCATGGCTGGCTAGGACCTACCCGATGAGTGGCGCGCCCGGAGGGATTCGAACCCCCGACCATCTGATCCGAAGTCCGCTTCCCGTCAGGGCGAGCAGCGAGGGTCGATTCGTGCGCGGACGACGTGCTCGTGAGGCAACGCCGTCGTCGATTCCGGGGTGAGTCTGGATCCCGCCCCGGGAGAGTCTTGGTCCCATCGTGTGTACCTGGAAGAGTCCGATGCCCTCTACTTGATCGGCTTTTCTTCAAATGCCCACGACGAGAGGCCGGAGTATACGCCTTGATGCTGCCGCCCTTGCCGCCAGACCATATGCCGATCGAGTGTGCCAAGCACGACCGGGCAGCGACGATAAGCTCGGAGGTTCGACTTCGGTCACGCGCGCTGTGCCTAGCGCCGAACAAGCCAGATCCGATCGAGTAGCTCGAGACGGCCCGCCGCCGGCGCACCCACTTTGCGACACCGTGTCCATGGATACGGAGGCCGAAGGTTCGAGCCTGAGGGTCATACACCTCGGCCGACGCTAGCTAGGGCCGTTGCTTTCGCCGCCGGCTATCAATACCCAGCCATCCGGCAGCAGAGTTGCGGACTGGAGCGCTCTGACGACTGACATCGGCCCGGTTGCGGTGAAGGTGTTACTGCTCGGGTGGTCTTCCTGGGCCTGCCGAGGCACTCCGAGGGCGTACTCGACCCGGGTAGGCCAGCTGACCGCCGCTGGGTGGCCCGAGCCCAAATGAGCGGCTTAGGCGCTTCTCGTGGAGAAGGACCGTTTAGAAGGTCGGATCCGTCTCATCCTCCTGAGTCCGCATTTCGCCGATCCTGCAGAGAGCCAGCAGGAATGAACGTGCCGGTCGCCAGGTCGTAGGACTCGGCCGACGCCAGGGCGAGGGCCGATGTGGTCGCGGACGTGGACGCGGAGGCGAACGCAGAGGCGGAGGAGGACGAGGACGAGGACGGAAAAGGCGACGCCGTCGCGGGCGGTGCGGTGGGAGTCGGGACGATTGCCCAATTCGTGGTCGCACTGACCGTCTTCGATAACACGGCCCTGTTGGGGACGGTATGGTTCAATTGGCTCTCGAACTGGACCGTCATCTTGTTGCACTGAACTGGACCACCGCTGACAGGAGAGTAACCCTCTTCGAGCGACACGCTGTGGCGTCCGACGCTGAGGAGTGGGAACGACGTCGGGGACCCACCTCCCTCGATCGCGCCGGTGCAGGACGTCGGCACCCAAAAAGGCAACACGTCGGTCCCATACTCGCCGGCGTTGAAGTAGTCGAACGTGACTGTGTAGAGGTTGAGTCCGTTATTCGTGACAGTGACGTTGCCGATGCTGCTTCTTAGAGGTATGGGCGTTGGCGCGCGACTGGGCGACGGGCTGGGCGACGGCGACGGCGACGGCGACGGTGACGGCGGCTCAACAGGCTCCGTGGTCGCAGACGCAGACTCGGTTGGGGTCGCGGTCGCGGTCGCGGCGACAGTCGGGGTGTCGATGACGCCAACGAATTGGCTCGACACGGCGCTTGAGAGAGACGTCTGCGTGCTGCTCGGGCCACTTCCTAGGCCGGCCGCGGAGATCGCATACACGCAGGCGCCGCCGATCAGGGCTATGGCCACCGCGACGGCCGCAAGCCGACGAAACAGAGTCGGGTGCGAATTCGCCGTAGGGGCTGCCGTCGCGGGCTCCGACTCCGGCTGCGGCATGACAAT
>CAZRUC010000049.1:0-10363 GCA_964603175.1 uncultured Anaerolineaceae bacterium | reverse complement strand
TGATGCGCATCCGCGGGGAGGGCCGGCCCGGCAAGCGTCTCCGGCGCGAGCTCGAACGCCTGCACCGAGCCGCCGACGCCTGAGCCCGAAGTCGGGAAGGGTGCCAGCCCCACCGGGCTCCTCGCGGGCGTCAGGCGATTTCGCTCGTTGCCGTTTTCAGTTCATGTAGTGCCTGGCGGGCAAGCTCGGCGAACTCCCGGTGGTTGGCAGGATCGACCCATCTGGCGTAGGCGGTCCTGAAGGCGAGGCCCCCGAGCTCTGCGGCGAGGCTCGCGGTGGGGTCTGTCACGCCGCGCTCGCGCAGGGCGCCGACCATGGCCGCGGCAAGCGAGGCGCGCTTGAGCATCTCGCGTTCCTGAAGTTCGGTGTTGCCCGCGATGATGGCCTGGCGCTGCCGAGCCAGCTCGCGCCTCTCCGGCGGAAACACCGCCGAGGCCGCGTCCAGGGCCGCGCCGATCGCGTCGATCGCTGTTGCGGAGGCTGGGGCGCCGACGATGGCCCCGACGAACAGCTTGTACAGCGTCTCCTGGCCGGAGAACAGGACTTCGCGCTTATCTGCGAAATGCCGGAAGAACGTCCGCTTCGTCAGCCCGGCCCGCTCGGTGATCTCGGCGACGGTCGCGCGCTCGTACCCCTTCTCCAGGAGCAGCTCGAGCGCGGCCTGCTCCAGCCGTTCGCGCGCGTTCGCCTCCCACCGTCCCATGGGGCAATCCTACCTGATGACACCAAGTGTCGTCGCGCGCTATAGTGACGACACCCAGTGTCATCACGCCTTCCGGCCGCGACTTGGCGTCGGGGAGGCGGATCCATCAAGGAGAATCCTCATGCGTATCTTCGTCACCGGCGCGTCCGGTTTCATCGGCTCCGCCGTCGTGCCCGAGTTGCTCGGTGCGGGGCACGAGGTCGTGGGACTGGCCCGCTCTGATGCATCGGCCGAGGCCCTGAGATCTCTCGGCGCCGACTCGCTTCGCGGGAGCCTCGACGACCTCGATGTCCTTCGGGATGGCGCCAGCCAGGCGGACGGCGTCATCCATCTGGCGTTCATTCACGATTTCACACAGTTCGCTGCGGCGGCACAGACCGACCTCCGCGCCATTGAGTCGATCGGCCGGGCGTTGGAAGGAACCGGCAAGCCTCTCGTCATCGCATCCGGCCTGGTGGGGCTTGCCCCCGGACAGGTTGCCACCGAAGACCACCCGTTCCCGTCGGGTGCGAACTCCCCCATGGGGCCTCGTGCACTTGGGGCGCTGGCGGCGCTCGGGCTTGCGGAGCGCGGTGTGCGCTCGAGCGTCGTCCGGCTGGCGATGTCGGTGCACGACGACATCAAGCGCGGCTTCGTGGGCACGCTCATCGATATCGCTCGCCAGAAGGGCGTCGCCGGATATGTCGGGGACGGCTCGAACCGCTGGCCGGCTGTGCACCGTCTCGATGCCGCGCGCCTCTTTCGCCTCGCCCTCGAGAGCGCCCCAGCCGGCTCGATCTGGCACGGCGTCGGCGACGAGGGTGTGCCACTCAAGGAGATCGCCGAGAACATCGGGCGTCACCTGAACGTGCCCGTAGCGTCGATCCCCGCCGAAGATGTCGCCGCACACTTCGGCTGGTTGGGGCTCTTGATCGGAGCCGATGCTCCGGCCTCGAGCGCGCGCACCCAGGAACGGCTGGGCTGGACGACGACGCATCGCGGCCTTATCGCCGACCTCGAGCAGGGCCGCTTCTTCAACGAGCCGGAAGGGACGAACTGATGCGTGAATCGTCGGCAGCCTCCCAGAGGGCGGGCAATCTCGGAGCCATTCGAGAGCCTCCGCAGGCTCGACAGTCTTCGTGGAGGCCTTAGCTTCGGCCTCCTCTGCGTCGAGACGGGTCATCGTCTGGCCCAGCGCTCCGCCACCGATGCTGATGTACATGCTGGATCATCGGCGGCACGTTCGGGATAATCGGGCTCGAAGGCCGTTCGGTTCGCCAGGGCGCCGTCAGACTTCCAGTCTCAGGATCGTACCCGCGCCGGCAGGCCCAAAGCCGAATGTCGAAACGTAGAGGGCGCCATCGGGACCGATGGTTATCGCTGTCGGCAGCATCAGACCGGAGGCGACGGTTTCGATCGAACCGCCGTCGCGAAGCCTCACGATCTGACCGGCATTGGGTCGAGGCCGGCATGGCTCGTCGCAGACCGTGTTCTCCAGTGCGTACAGAGCGCCAAGCGGATCGAAAGCCAGCCCCAATATCGTCATCATCCCGGCTGCCCACTCGGCAACCGAACCGTCGCGGCCGATCCGGAGGACTTTGGCTGAGCCCGGAGCAGCCGGGAGGCGTCCGAGGTTGCCTACGAAGAAAGCGTCGGCGTCGGATCGATACGCGAGAGCCGTCGGAACGATGTGGCCCTGACTGGCGGAGATGTCCACTACGCGGGTTACCTGCCCATCGAGGGTTACGCGGATGAGTTCGCCATGGTTCGGCTCGATCGTGTACAGATCGCCATCGACCTCGACCATCGAGTACCACGTCCCGTCGTACTCGTCGTCAGACGGGTCCGGATTCGCAACCGTCGTCGCCGCGCGGTAGGCGCCCAGGTCGGCTACGAGTTGCGCCGACCCATCGGCGCCGATGCGGTAGATGCCGTTCGCAGTTCCGGCCAATCCGTGTGAGCACCCGGCGCCTGAAATGAGCGCGTACAGGGTTCCGCCAACGAACGCGACATCGGCGACGCCGGACACGAGCCCTCCCGAGCGCTCCGTCGACTGGCTCGATGGCAGGCCGTCGGCGACGGTGGTTCTGACTCCGTTCGGCCCGATCCTCGAGATTTGCGCGGTCAGGCCGCCGGTGTTAGGTCCGACCGGAGGTGGAATCTGCGGGCAATCGCCGACTGTCGTTGCCTTACCGCCGCGGCCGCCTTCGGCGACATACAGACATCCGTCAGGCCCAAAAGCAAGCCCGCGCGGGCTGTCGAGGCCGGTTGCGAAGAGCGATTGGTGGCCCATTTAGACGCCCCCCGCCCTACCAGCGCCAGTGGGGGATTACCCGCTGGGGATGAAGGTCGTCATCGGTCTTCGCGTTCGAGTTGACGATGGCGATCCGCGTTCCGAACTCGATCGCCGACTTCACCGTCTTCTTGAACGGCTCGTCGTCGGCAAACCCGGCCTGGTCAACCGCAGCCATGAATAGCTCCACGAACCGCTGGCGCTGCGGCTCGGTGATCTTGCGGCCGCGATGTACCGACACGATCTTGGGAAACCCGCCGAGTTCGTCTGTATACAGTGCCGGACCGCCGAACTCCTCGGCCAAGAATGCCGTCAGGTGATCCACATGGGTGGCCTTTGGGCGGCCGAAGACAGGCTGCAGCAGCGGATCCTCGAAGATGGAGTCGTAGAACGTGCTCACGATCCCGCGGAGGCCAGTGTCGCCGCCTGCATGCTCATAGATCGTCTCGGCTGGGATGGCTGGATCGAGGCGCTCCGGCGTCATGTTCATCTCCTTGTGTGTGTCGACCTCACCGGACGATCCGGCGCTCGGCTATGTCATTGTCCATAATATGCTAGTCCTAACAGTTGTTGCGACGTGCGATTGTGTCATATGGCACTTCAGTGCAACCTTCTAATGTACGTGAATACGCACCGACAGTTATCGCAGAAGAAGGTGCGCGCTATGAGTACCATCGTTGCCCGCCGCTGGTGGGCTCTCGGCGCCATGGCCCTGGCGGTGTTTTCGGTGACCCTGGACGTGACCATTGTCAACGTGGCCCTACCTACACTGGCAGGCACCCTGAAGGCCTCCGCGTCTCAGCTCCAGTGGTTCGTGATCGCGTACACCCTGGCCCTCGTGGCTGGCATGCTGCCGGCGGGGTTGATCGGCGACCGATACGGCCGCAAGAAGCTCCTATGCGGCGCTCTGCTGCTGTTTGTGGCGGGGTCGCTGGGATGCGCATACGCGTCCGGGCCCGAGATGTTCATCGTCGCGCGGGTCGCGCTTGGGCTCGCCGGAGCCGTGCTCATCGTCATGGTCCTCTCGCTCATCACGGTCCTCTTCAGCGAGGCGGAGCGTCCGCGGGCCATCGGGATCTGGGGGGCCGCCAACTTCATCGGCCTGCCGCTCGGGCCGATCCTGGGCGGGTGGCTCCTCAGCAATGTCTGGTGGGGCTGGGTCTTCCTGATGAACGTGCCGGTCGCGCTGGTTGGACTCGTCGCCGTCCTCGCCCTCGTGCCCGAGTCGAAGGCGTCAAAGGCACCCGGCATCGACTTTCTCGGAGTGCTCCTTTCGAGCGCGGGCCTGGTCGCCCTCATGTACGGCGTGGTCCAGGCGGGCGACAACGGCTGGGGCAGCGTGGGCGCCTTGGCCTGGGCGTCGGCCGGCATGGTCACCCTCGTAGCCTTCGTGCTCTGGGAGCGCTGGCGCGCCGCGCGTCCGGGCATGCAGCCGCTCGTCGACCTCTCGCTCTTCCGATCGCGCAGCTTTAGTTGGGGAGTCATTCTCACTTCGTTCGGCGTGTTCGGACTGTTTGGCGTGATGTTCACTCTGCCCCAGTACTTCCAGGCAATCATGGGCGTCGACGCGCAAGGCTCCGGGCTCCGTCTCCTGCCCGTAGTCGGGGGCATGCTCGTCGGACTCCTGCTGTTCTTCGTCCTGGCAGATCGGATCGGGGCGAAGCTCAGCGTCGCTGTGGGGTTCGGGATTGTCGCGGTGGGCACCACGATCGGTGCAACGATGACGACGACCAGCAGCGATGCGTTCCTGGCGACGTGGTCTTTCATCACCGGCGCGGGGGCCGGCCTCGGCTTTGGGACCGCGATGTCTGCGGCCCTCGTCGAACTCGACGCCGAGCGTAGCGGTGTCGCCTCTGCTCTCCTTCAGACCGTAGTCAAGCTCGGCCCGGCGTTCGGCGCGTCGATCCTGGGCAGCGTGCTGAACTCGACCTACCAGGCCCAGGTCGCCGTCACAGGGCTGCCGGAGTCGGCGGCTGCTGACGTGAAAGCCAGCGTGTTTGGTGGCCTCGCGGTGGCGCAGCAAGTCGGGTCCCCGGTGCTGCTCAACTCCGTGCAGACGTCCTTCGTCGCTGGCCTCGACGATGCACTGCGCCTGACGGCCGGCGTGACCGTTGCTGCCATCCTGCTCGCGCTGCTCTTCCTGCCGGCCCGAACGCAGACGGTGGCAGACGAGGCATCAGAGGCCGACACCGCTGCGGCCGTGGCGGGCTAGTACGATGACTGGCAAAGCTCGTCGTAACGGAGGCAACCAATGGATGGCGCACAAACCGGCGAACCACCCAAATCAGGTCTGCGCGAGCGCAAGAAGGCAAAGACCCGCGCGCTGATCCAGGAGATTGCCCTGCGGCTTTTCCTTGAGCAGGGTTACGCCGCGACTTCGATCGAGCAGATTGCCGAGGCTGCGGAGGTCTCGACCACGACCGTCTTTCGGTATTTCCCGACGAAACCGGATCTTGTCATCTACGACGACCTGGACGCGCGCCTGATGGAGGCGGTCCGCGCCCAGCCGGTGGAACTGAACACAGTTCAACTAGTCCGGAGCGCGCTCCGCGCGGTCTTTGGGGGACCAGCGGACGACGCACCCGAACCGGGCGGGATCGATACGCTGCCGGAGCGAATGCAGCTAATGTGGAGCGAGCCCGAATTGCGCGCGGCGATGCTCGCTGAGCTGGTCCGCACCCTGCGCGAAGTCGTCGAGTTTGTGGCCGAGCGCGCCCACCGACCCACTGACGACGACAAGGTGCTCGCTACCGCAGGCGCCCTCATTGGGGTGTCGCTCGCGGCTTGGTTTGCCTGCGAAGGCGACGCATCCCTGACGCGCTACTCCCACCTATTGGACTCGGCAGCCGCGCACCTGGAGTTCAGCCTGCCGCTGTAGGCTCGGCAGGCATCTGACTCTGCAAACCGTGGGCACATGACTCGGCGACGCTCAAATTGCGCACCTGACTCCACCACCGACAGCCCAAGCGGGTCATGGCCTCGCGCGCAGAGGCACCCGGATCGAAGTCATCACGGCCCGATCGAACGAAACGCGTGGGCTGCGGATCAATAGAGGAGTGGAAACAAAGCTACTTCCTGCCACCCAGGATAGGGTCGAGCGCGTTGCCGACGACCGGGAAGCCGCTTGTCGGGGCCGCGAAGATCGTGCGGATACTCGGCAGGTTCAGGAAATAGAGCCAGATCCCGGCGAACACGATCCCGACGACGAGGTTTAGCGGGTCGGCGCCGCGGTAGAGCCACCGGACGATCTCCCACACCGGGCTGATGAACACCAGGGCGAATGCCATCGGCCAGGCCCAGGGCCGCAGCATCCAGAACCCGTAGGCCATCGCGAGGTCTGCGAGGCTGATCGCGAGCGTGATCACCCCGCTGAAGGCCGCCGTCCTGCCCCCGAGCTGGAAGATCGCCACGCTCGCGACGATGCCGAGCACTCCGGCGATCAGCGCGAGGACCGCGACGACCGTGACGCCGGTCGGACGCGCGTCCGTGGGACCACTCATGTTCCCTCTCCTTCCGTCCCAAGGGCGCGCCGCGGGCACGAGGAGTCTGCCGGCTCAGGCGACGCCAGGGTTCGTGCGAGCGTAGGACTCGAGCGCCGATCGAGACAAGGGCCGTGCGGCAGGTGAGCGAGCGCGACCAGAACGGCTACTACAACTGGAGCGGCTCAACGAGGGATTGACCGGTAAATCCCTTATGGTCTTCTCGGCCGATGATCGGTCAACTATCGCGTTATTCGTTAGAGCTCGGCACGGCAGGCCTGCGGGCCTCCTGCTCCTCGTGGTCAAGCCGCCCGCCGGCCACATCGCCGAGGGCGACAATGTCCCTCTCGCATTGAAGAGAATCACGAGCGTCTAAACGTATTGCGCGGCTGCCGCGTCTTTGAGGCGTGGACAGCAAGCAGAGGGCATTGATGATCGGATTGGGATCGCCCCGGACTGCGCCCGTGGCCGACGCCGGTGATGACGCGGAGATGGAACGCCGGGTGCGGTCGCTCCACACTCGGCGGGGCCAGGACCTGTACGGCTTTGCCCTGCGAATGGGCCTGCCCGAGGACGATGCGGCGGATGCGGTCCAGGAAGTAATGCTCCGCGTCTGGCGCGAGCTCGTTTCCGGCAAGGAGCTCATGGACTTGGACGCATGGGCATTCCGAGTGACCTATCGCCTGGCGATGGACCGGCACCGTCTTCACACGCGCGTCGCCGGCTCCCTGGGCAGGCTCCTGTCCGGCACTGTTCAGATTGCCCCCGACCCGGCCGACTCGACCGAAGCAGACGCGGTATGGCGTGCGGTGGACAGCCTCCCCGAGCGCCAACGCGCCGCCGTTTACCTGCGCTATCAAGCCGACATGGCCTTCGAACAGATCGGCCTGGCAATGGGAATTACCCCAGTGGCAGCACGTAGCCACGTCAGCACTGGACTCGCCAGACTGCGCCGTCAATTCGGGCAGGAGGAATTCCGATGACCCCAGAACGCCTCGAAGAACTGCTCCGAACTCGGCCGTCCGACCAGCGGACGTACAACCGGGAGCTGCCTGATCTGGCGATGCGCCGCGCGCCCGTCCGGGCAAGCGGACTACGCTTTGGGTGGGCGGCCGCGGTTCTGGTTGTCGGGGTCGTGGCCGTCGTCGGCGCGACGTCGTTTGGGCCGTGGCAGCACGGCCCTTCTGCGGCGGCGCCGTCGGCCGCCGCCGCGACAGCTTCACTCCCGGCGTTCGCCGCCACGGGGTCCATGAAGGACGCGCGCCAGCAAGCGTCGGCGACCTTGCTCAAGGACGGGCGTGTACTTCTGGTCGGCGGGAATGATGTCAACAACCTCGCCATCGTTCCCTCGGCGGAGCTTTACGATCCGGCGACCGGCCAGTTCACTTTCACCGGATCTCCACACGTGGATGGGGTTCCTATCATCAGCGTCCTGCTGAATAGCGGTCGGGTCCTGGTCATAGGTTGTGATCGAAGCGCAAGCTGCGGGTCGTCGCTTGCCGACGTCTACGACCCGTCCATGGGTCTCTTCACCGCAGTAGGACCGATTACGGGGATCCGCGCGTTCTCCACAGCCACCCTGCTCCACGACGGCCGCGTGCTCGTCGCCGGTGGGGTCGATCCGTACTTCAAACCGGAACCGTCGTTGCTCTTCGACCCTGCCACCGGCACCTTCAGTCCGACCGGATCCATGACCACCGCTCGTGTCGACCAAACGGCGACCCTGCTTTCGGACGGCCGTGTGCTGATCGCCGGAGGTTATGACAGCACGGCAAAGAGCCTCGCCTCAGCTGAGTTGTATGACCCCAAGACCGGCACCTTCAGTCCGACCGGGTCGATGACCACCGCTCGTGGCGGACACACGGCAACGTTGCTCTCGGACGGCCGCGTCCTGATCGCCGGAGGCGGCGGCGACAACACGCTACATGTCAGCACGCTCAAGAACCTCGCCTCAGCCGAGCTGTATGACTCCAAGACCGGCACCTTCAGTCCAACCGGCTCGATGGCCACCGGTCGTGCCGGCCAAACGGCGACCCTGCTTTCGGACGGCCGCGTCCTGATCGCTGGAGGTCATAACAGCCTGTTGGTGAGCTTCGCCTCATCCGAGCTGTATGACCCCAGGACCGGCACCTTCAGTTTGACCGGCTCGATGACCACCGGTCGTGCCGGCCAAACGGCGACCCTGCTATCGGACGGCCGCGTCGTGATCGCCGGAGGCACTGAGAGCTTAGGCATCTTAGGAGACCCGCTCAGCTCTGCCGAGCTGTACCGGCCGTAGCCCCGCTTGTCACCCGAGGGAGCCCTAATGCGGCATCGACGCGCGCTGCTGGCAATCTGCGGAGTCTTTCTGATCGTCTCCGCCTGTTCCCCGACGGCCCCGCCAAAGGTGACGCCGAGTTCGGCCTCATCGGCCGAAAGCGTCGCGCCCTCCGCCGGAACCTCGCCATCGTCGGCCGCCATCTCGCCAGACGCCGTTTCGGCCGTCGACACCATGCTCGCCGACATGACTTCGCAGTCAGTGTTCAGCGGCTCGGTGCTGATCTCCCAGCACGGACATACGCTCCTGAGCAAGGGCTACGGCCTGGCCGACCGCGCCCAGGAGACCCCGAACGACCCGAAGACCAGGTTTGCCATCGGCTCCAACACCAAGCAGTTCACGGCGGCGGCAATCCTGCTGCTCGAGGTTCAGGGCAAGCTCAAGGTCACCGACCGCATCTGCGCGTACATCCCCCAATGTCCATCTGCCTGGGGTGTCATCACGATCAAGGAGCTCCTGACGCACACGTCCGGCATCCCCGACTATCTGAATACGCTGCCCGACTTCGCCGGTTACGCAGGGCCGCTCTTGACTCCTCTGCAGATCATTGCCCACTTTCGGGATGTGCCGCTGGAATTCGCGCCCGGAACGACGTGGAAGTACTCCAACTCCGGCTACTTCCTGCTGGGCTACGTCATCGAGCAGGTCTCGGGCCTGAGCTACGAATCATTCCTGCAGAAGAACATCCTCACGCCTCTGAATCTGAGCGACACCGGCTACAACCACAACTCGAACGGTCTGGCGACCGGGTACATGAACATAACCGACACGCCCGCCGAGCCAGTGGATCCGTCGCTCCCATACGCGGCCGGAGCCTTGTATTCCACGGTCGGGGACATGAATCGATGGGAGCAGGCGCTCACGACGGAGGCGCTCCTGCCCGCGGCGTCCCGTGCCGAGATGTTCGCCACCCAGGTGGCCATCCCCGACGCCCCGCCGATGGATGCCGGCTACGGTTATGGCTTCGTGGTCGGGACCGACTCCGGACGGCCGATCATCTGGCATAACGGTGCTATCTCGGGCTTCATATCGATTGAGGCGCGCTATCCAGTCGACGATGTCACGGTCATCATCCTGGGCAACCAGGAGAACGCGGACGTATCGACGATCCTTGAAGGCATATCCGCGAAGATCTTCAACGCGGGGTAGGGACGCCCGACCAACAACCCGAGAGTTGAGTCGCCCAGGGCGAAACGTCGACCTCCGGTTCGGCTAGCTCGTTATCTCGGCCTCGACTCCTCTCGTAGCTTCGAAGCCAAGTGATCGTCGATGCAAGAACTGCGGGCCGCGTGCCCGTATCGGTCCTCGGTCAAGCGATGCGGCCTCCATCTCCGGTCGTGGCTCGATAGGCGCCGCGCACCGACACCGGGTACATTCGACTCGTCGCGGCAGTTCCTCGTCGCACAGGAGCGAGTCATGTCCTACCTCGTGGATTTCACCAACGTCTCGACCATCGGCCTGGAGTCATCTCCCGTGGCTCCCGCGCTCGCCGGCCTCCGGGCGAACGAGGCGCGCTACTTCAAGAACAAGTACGACCACGACTTCACGGTCGAGCCGGCGGGCGAGGCCAAGGAGACGATCGAGTGGGTGCA